>NZ_JBFBAZ010000018.1:0-91391 GCF_040682475.1 Hamadaea sp. NPDC051192 | reverse complement strand
GGGTGGGGGTGGGGTGGGGGCGCGACGGAGGGTGGGGGTGGGGTGGGGTGGGGGGTGGGGGAGAGAAAGCACAGAAGCGGCTGTCTGGCCGGGGACTGTGCCCGGGCCAGACAGCCGTTGTGCCCCTCCGGATGCCCCCGTCGCTCCGTTGAGCGTCATCCGGCTGGTCTCCCGGCGAATCCTGAGCTGCGCGCCGCGTAAACTGGCGATATAGTCCTAGCTCAGGCCTTCTCAACTTCAGTTGAAAACACGGAGCTTGAAGTATCGCGGGGGCGGCGCAACGTGTCAAGAGTTTATGTCGCAACGCATTGCCGTAAGCTGATGTTGAGAACGGGGGGTGGTGGTCAAGTGACCTTCGCCGATCGACTGGACCACTTGTTCCGCACCGTACGCCCGGCCGGCCGGGGTGAGTACACCTATGAGGAGGTCGCCGAGGCCATCCGGGGCACCGGCGTGATGATCTCCCACACCTATGTCTGGCAGCTGCGCAAAGGCAGGCGCGACAACCCGACCAAGCGCCACCTGGAGGCGTTGGCCGAGTTCTTCGGGGTGCCGGCGGCGTACTTCTTCGACGACTCGGTCGCCATGGCCACGAACGCCCAGCTCGACCTGCTCTCCGCGATGCGGGACAGCTCGGTGCGGGCGCTGGCGCTGCGCGCGGCGGGGCTGTCGCCGTCGAGTCTGCAAGCCATTCGGGGGATGATAGAGCAGGCCCGACGCATCGAAGGGTTACCAGCGGAACCGCCAGCTTGAGCGCCGAAAGGTTGACCCGCGCCGGGCGACTGCATGACGATGCACCAATGCGTCTACGCCGCCTGCGCAAGGAGTGCGAAGCGCGGTTGTCCGGGCTCGCGGTGCCGCGCCCGTTCGACGTGCGCGCCTTCTGCGAGCAGGTCGCGCA
The DNA here is from genome assembly GCF_040682475.1 of Hamadaea sp. NPDC051192. Lineage (NCBI taxonomy): Bacteria > Bacillati > Actinomycetota > Actinomycetes > Micromonosporales > Micromonosporaceae > Hamadaea > Hamadaea sp. NPDC051192. Next base: position 90,490 of record NZ_JBFBAZ010000018.1, on the reverse strand, counting down.
ATGGCGGGGCCGCCCGCTCCATCTGCACGAACTGCCGGTCGAGGACGCCGCCGACCTCCCGTGTGGCATGTGGATCGCGACCGACCGCGCCGACCACGTCTTCCACGTGCCGGGCGGCAGCAGTCTGCACCGCGATCACATCGTTCTGCACGAGATCGGCCACATGCTCTTCGACCACGCGATCACGGCGGAGCCCGCCGGCGAGCCGGACGCGCTCGACCGGCTGTTGCCCGATCTCGATCCGGCGATGGTCCGTCGGGTGCTGCGGCGCGGTGGCTACTCCTCCGAGCAGGAGCAGGCCGCCGAGATGCTGGCCTCGCTGATCCTGCAGCGCGCTGCGACGCCGGCCCCGGCCGGTCTCGGCGACGTCTTCGGCCACGCCCGCCGGTTGGACGCGGGGCTCACCGAGCCCGCCGCCCAGCGGTGACCGGTCCCGATCTCGCCGTCCTCGCTCTGCTGTGGAGCGTGGGCCTCGTCCGGCTGGTCCGGCGACGGCCGTCGGCCCATCACCGGGTGATGACGTTCAGCCTGCTGGCGATTTCGCTCGCGGCGACGGCGCACGAGCCGGTGATCGCGTACGCCGTCGACTCGGCCACCGGCGTGGCCGACCTGGCCGCGTTGGTGCGTACGCTCAGCGGCGTCGCGGCGGTCGCCTCGGTCTGGGTGTTCGCCTCGGCCGTGACCGGTCCGGCCCAGCCACGGCCGTACTGGCGACCGCGGCTCTATCTGGTGACGGCGACCGTCATGGCCGGTCTCACGCTGCTGTTCCTCGTCTCGACCCGGCCGCCCGGTCCGGGGACGTTCACCGACGACCGGGCCGGGCAGTTGTCGGTGGCGCTCTACGCCACGCTCTCCTACCTCGCGTACGCCGCGGGCGCGGGCCGCGGAGCGGCGCTCTTCTGGACGCAGGCGCGCCGGTCCGGCCGTACGCTGCTGCGTACCGGGCTCTTCGTGCTGTGTGCGGCGGCGTCGCTGTTCCTGGGGTTCGTGGCGTTCCGGTTGCTCTGCCTCGCCGGCGAACTGGCCGGGCAGCGGACGCCCGGCTGGCTCGGCGCCGCCGGGCAGGGCGAACTGATGCTCGGTTTCCTGCTGGTCGCCGTGGGCTGCGGGCTGCCGGGCATCGCCGTGGCGGGGGACTACATCGCCGACTACGCGGCCCTGAACCGCCTGCACCATCTGTGGCACACCCTCCAGCGGGCGGTGCCCGGGTTCGTCCTGGGGCGTACGCCGTCCCGGCTGGGCGATCACGTCAACCCGTTCAACGTCCGGATGCGTCTCTACCGGCGGGTCATCGAGATCCGGGACGCGCAGTGGAGCCTGGGCGCGCCGGTCGACGACGATCCGACGACCGAGGCGGCGCTGCTGCTCATGGCGTTGGCGGTGGCGGGGAAGTCGGCGGCGAAGGGCACCTCGAATGCCCGGGTCCGGCGTACCTGGAGCCGGACGGGCGCTGATCCGGGTGACGCCGTCGACCGGGAGGTCACCCACCTGCTGCTGGTCGCGGAGTACTTCGCCAGCGCGTTCCCGCCGTTGCTCGTCCCGGCCGGACGGCTGGCCCCGTTAGAGGACGAGGACGGCGAACAGCCGCTCCAGCTCGAGCCCGGGATCCTCGGTGAGCCCGGTGTGCGCCGGACCGGGCTGCACGATGGTGCTGCGGGGTGAGGTGAGCCAGCGGAACCGCTCGCCCAGCGTCATCCGCCGCTCGTCGTCGCAGACCTGCTGGTAGCCGATGAGCACGGCTTCCACCGCGTCGAGGTCGGCGCCCGGGTCGAGCGCGCGCAGCCGCTCCGGGTCGACATGCGTACGCACGGCGAGGAAGTCGCGGCCGCGGCAGTAGACCACGAGGCCGACGTTCATCATCTCGCCGCGCTCGATCCGGGGGACCAGCCGGATCAGGGCGTACTCGAAGGCGACCCGCGTCACGACACACCCTCCAGCGACGGCAGCCAGGCCGCCGGCTGCTCCAGCCGGGCCAGCAGATGTGTGACGTACGCCGACCGCGCCTCGTCCGGCGTCTCGAAGTCGGCGGTCCACGAGTGCGGATCGACCAGCCAGCCGCCGGGGACCAGCCCGAGCACCTCGGTCAGCACGTCCGGCGTCACGAGCGGGGCCAGCGCCTCGTGCGCGCCCACGATCGAGGACGCCTGTCCGGCCAGCGCGTGGTCGGCCGCCTTGAACGGCCGGAGCACCGCGTTCGCCGCGCTCGTCCAGTTGTGGTGGAAGTAGAGGCTCGCGCCGTGGTCGATGAGCCAGAGCGAACCGTGCCACATGAGCAGGTTCGGGTTACGCCAGGTGCGGTCGACGTTCTCCACCAACGCGTCGAGCCACAGCACCCGGGCGGCGAGGCCGGGATCGACCTTGTGGACGCGCGGATCGAAGCCGAGCGAGCCGGGCAGGAAGTCCATCCCGAGGTTCAGACCGGTGCTGTTGACCAGCAGTTCCTGCACCTCGGGGTCGGGTTCGGCCCGGCCGAGCACCTCGCCGAACTCGACCTGCGCCAGCTCGGGCATGGGCAGGCCGAGGCGGCGGGCCAGCTCGCCCACGACGACCTCGGCGATCAGCGCTTTCGGGCCCTGCCCGGCGCCCCGGAACTTGACGACGTACGTGCCGAGGTCGTCGGCCTCGACGACACCGGGAAGCGAGCCGCCCTCGCGCAGCGGGGTCACGTACCGCAGCGCGGTGACCGAGGGAAGGTGCATGACGCCGAGAATACGGCGGCGCTCGGTAGCCCGGACCGATACCCCGGCGCGTTGATCATGGAGTTTCCGGCTGCGACACACCGGCGACACCACAGTTAACTCCATGATCAACGGGAAAGGGAGGGGGGTGGGGTGCGCGGTTCTGCCCGGTGGAGCGTGCCCACGGACTAGTATGAACTGGACAAGTGTCAATCTATGTGCCATTTCTCACGAGCGGTTTCGACGCGCTCGGAACGAGGAATACCGTGCGGCCTAAGTGAACGTTCAGGTTCTACCGGCCGACCGGGAGGTCAGGGATGACCGATAAGTTTGTCTATGCGTTCGCCGAAGGCAACAAGGACCTCAAAGATCTCCTCGGCGGCAAGGGAGCCAACCTCGCCGAGATGACGAACCTGGGGCTGCCCGTGCCGCCGGGCTTCACGATCACCACCGAGGCCTGCCGGGCGTACCTGCGCGACGGCGAGACCCCGGCGTCCCTGGACGCCGAGATCGCCACGCACCTCGCCGCGCTGGAGCAGGCCATGGCGAAGAAGCTCGGCGATCCCGAGGACCCGCTGCTCGTCTCGGTCCGCTCCGGAGCCAAGTTCTCCATGCCCGGCATGATGGAGACCGTCCTGAACGTGGGCCTGACCGACGCCAGCGTGCCCGGCCTCGCCCGGCAGTCCGGCAACATCCGGTTCGCCTGGGACTCGTATCGCCGCCTGATCCAGATGTTCGGCAAGACCGTCTGCGACGTCCCGGGCGAGGCCTTCGAACAGGCCCTCGACGCGGCCAAACGAGTAAAAGGCGCGCACGCGGACGTCGACCTCGACGCCGACGATCTCCAGTCGCTCGTCGACGCGTACAAGCAGATCTTCAAGCAGCACACGGGCCGTGACTTTCCCCAGGAGCCGCGCGAGCAGATGGAGCTGGCGATCCGGGCCGTGTTCGAGTCGTGGAACGCGGAGCGCGCGATCCTGTACCGCCGTCAGGAGCGGATCCCGGGCGACCTCGGCACCGCGGTGAACGTCGTGGCGATGGTCTTCGGCAACCTCGGCGACGACTCCGGGACCGGCGTGGCCTTCACCCGCGATCCCGCGACCGGCGAGCAGGGCGTCTATGGCGACTACCTGCCGAACGCGCAGGGCGAGGACGTGGTCGCGGGCATTCGCAACACGATCCCGCTGCAGGACCTGGAGGGTCTGGATTCGACGAGCTTCACCGAGCTGATGCGGATCATGTCGGTGCTCGAAGGCCACTACAAGGATCTCTGTGACATCGAGTTCACCATCGAACGCGGCAAGCTCTGGATGCTCCAGACCCGGGTCGGCAAGCGGACGGCCGCCGCGGCCTTCATCATCGCCGGGCAGCTGGTCGACGAGGGGGTGATCGACCCGGACGAGGCGTTGCGGCGGGTCACCGGGGCGCAGCTCATGCAGCTGATGTTCCCGACCTTCGCGAAGACCGACACGCAACCGCTGGCCAAGGGCATCGCCGCGTCGCCGGGCGCGGCCGTCGGCAAGGCGGTCTTCGACTCCGCCCGCGCCGCCGAGCGTGCGGCGACCGGGGACAAGGTCATCCTCGTCCGGCGTGAGACCAACCCCGACGACCTGCCGGGCATGATCGCGGCCGCCGGCATCCTGACGAGCCGGGGCGGCAAGACGAGCCACGCCGCCGTCGTCGCCCGGGGCATGGGACGGACCTGCGTCTGTGGCGCGGAGGCGCTCGACGTCACCGACGACAGCTTCAAGGTCGGCACCACGACCGTCCGCGAGGGCGACGTCATCTCCATCGACGGCACCACCGGCAAGGTCTACCTCGGCGAGATCCCGGTCGAGCCCAGCCCCGTCGTGCAGTACTTCGAAGGGGATGCAGCGCACTCGGTCCGCGCTCGATCCGGCGTCAGCCGGGAGGCCGGCGGACTGAATGCTTCTGGTGGCACAGCACAGAGTCCGTTGGTGCGAGCGGTCGATCGGGCTTTGCGGCACGCGGACGAAATGCGTCGCCTCGAGGTCTGGACGAACGCCGACAACGCCGCGGACGCCGGCCGCGCCCGCCGCTTCGGCGCACAGGGCATCGGCCTGTGCCGGACCGAGCACATGTTCCTCGGCGACCGCCGGGAACTGGTCGAGGCGCTCATCCTCGCATCCACTTCGGACGAACAGGAGCAGGCGCTCGCCGCGCTGCTTCCGTTGCAGCGCGCGGACTTCGCCGAGATCCTCCAGGCGATGAACGGACTGCCGGTCACCATCCGGCTCATCGACCCGCCGCTGCACGAGTTCCTGCCGTCGCAGGAGGAGCTGGCGGTCAAGGACGCTCAGGGCCGGCTCGGCCCACGCGAGAAGGAACTGCTCGCAGCAGTGCGCCGTACTCACGAGGAGAACCCCATGCTCGGGCTCCGCGGCGTACGGCTCGGCCTGGTGATCCCCGGCCTGTTCGCGATGCAGGTCCGCGCGATCGCCGAGGCCGCGCGCCAGGTCAAGCACGCCGGTGGCGACCCCCGGCCCGAGGTCATGGTCCCGCTGGTCGGCGCGGTTCAGGAGCTTGAAGCGGTACGCACCCAGGCGCTGGACGTCATCCGGGACGTCGATCCGGGCGTACCGGTGCCGATCGGCACCATGATCGAGGTGCCGCGGGCGGCGCTCACCGCCGGCGAGATCGCCGGGTCGGCCGAGTTCTTCTCGTTCGGCACCAACGACTTGACCCAGATGGGCTGGGGCTTCTCCCGGGACGACGTCGAGAGCGCGTTCTTCGGCCGCTACCTGGAATTGGGCATCTTCGGGGTGTCGCCGTTCGAGACGCTCGACGCCGACGGCATCGGCCGCCTCGTCCGGATCGCCGTGGAGGAAGGCCGCGCGGCCCGCCCGGACCTGCAGATCGGCGTCTGCGGGGAACACGGGGGCGACCCCGATTCGGTGCACTTCTTCGACAGCGCCGGGCTGGACTACGTTTCGTGCTCGCCGTTCCGCGTACCGGTGGCACGATTGGAAGCCGGCCGCGCGGCCCTGGAGGTGGGGGGTTCGGACACCCGGTGATGCCTTGCCGACTCTATGTTGGCGACGCCGGTCCACGTAGCCTGTATGGATGGGACTGCGGTGGTATGGCGTGGTTGTCGACGCGGCCGATCCGGCCCGGCTGGGCCGCTGGTGGGCCGAGGTGCTCGGCTACCCGATCCTCGACGAGCGTAACGGCGAGCTGACGATCGGGCCCGACATCGACATGCCATGTCTCCATTTCACCCCGGCCCACAAGGGCAAGTCCGGGAAGAACCGGCTGCACCTGGACCTCGTTCCGGACGACCAGGACGCCCAGGTCGAGCGCCTGATCGACATGGGCGCCCGGCAGGTCGACATCGGTCAGGGCCAGGTCAGCTGGGTCGTGCTCGCCGACCCGGAGGGCAACGAGTTCTGCGTCATGCGGGAGAAGGCCGGAGAGTAGTGACCGCCCAGGAGATCGACGCCGAACGCTGGATCGCCGAGGTCCGCAAGGACACCGGCGAGGAGCGGAACGCGTTCGAGCGGGACCGGGCCCGGGTGCTGCACTCGGCGGCGTTCCGCCGGCTGGCGGCCAAGACCCAGGTGCACACCGCCGGGTCGGACGACTTTCTGCGTACGCGGCTGACGCACTCGCTGGAGGTCGCCCAGATCGCCCGCGAGATGGGGGAGCGGCTCGGCTGCGATCCCGATGTGACCGACGTCGCCGGGCTGGCCCACGACCTGGGGCACCCGCCGTTCGGGCACAACGGCGAGGACGCGCTCGACGAGGTCGCCGCGGCCTGCGGCGGATTCGAGGGCAACGCCCAGACGCTGCGCGTACTGACCCGGCTGGAGGCGAAGATCCCGGGCGCGGGACTCAACCTGACCCGGGCCTCCCTCGACGCGACCTGCAAATACCCGTGGCCCCGGCGGCCGGGCACCCGCAAGTTCGGGGTGTACGCCGACGACGCGGCGGTCTTCGCCTGGCTGCGTACGTCCGCCCCCGACCCCGATCGGCGCTGCCTGGAGGCGCAGGTCATGGACTGGGCCGACGACGTGGCGTACTCGGTGCACGACGTCGAGGACGGGATCTTCTCCGGCTTCGTCCAGGTCGGCCTGCTCGTCGACGACGCCGACGAACAAGCCGCCCTCTGCGCCGACGTGGCGGCGATCTACTCCGACGAACCGGCCGACGTCCTCCGGGAGGCGCTGGCCGAACTGCTCGCCGACCCCGTGCTGGCCCGGCTCTCGGCGTACGACGGCACCCATCGGGGGCAGGCGCTGCTCAAGGACAGCACCTCCGTGCTCACCGGGCGCTTCGTGGCCGCCGCGGTGACCGCCACGCGGGAGGCGTACCCGGGGAAGTCGAGCCGCTATGACGCGGACCTGATCGTGCCCCGCTCGGCCCGGATCCGGTGTGCCCTGCTGAAGGGCATCGCGTTGCGATACGTGATGCGGCGGCGCGGCATGGAGCCCTGGTACGCCCGCCAACGCGAGATCCTCGCGGACCTCGTGCGGGTGCTGAGCGAACGCGCGCCGACCGAGTTGGACCCGGTCTTCGCTCCACTCTGGAAGGACGCGCCCGACGACGCGGCCCGGCTGCGCGTGATCGTCGACCAGGTGGCCTCGCTCACCGACCCGGCCGCCGTCGCCTGGCACGCCCGCCTCCTAGCCCCCTGACCCCTCCCACCCCCGCACCACCCCTCCCACCCGCACCCCCACCCCACCCCGCCCCGCCTCGCGCCCCCCACCCCGCGCTTTCCCCGTTGATCATGGAGTTAACTGTGGTCTCGCCGGTGTGTCATGGGGGCAAACTCCATGATCAACGCCGATGAGCCCGTGGTGACCGTCGTCGGTGGCTCGCCCTAGGATGTGGGTATGGCCGGACGGATCCGCGACGAGGACATCGCGCTAGTGCGTGAGCGCACCTCCGTCGTCGACGTGATCTCCGAGCACGTGACGTTGAAGGGCGCGGGTGGGCGCAACCTGAAGGGGTTGTGCCCGTTCCATGACGAGAAGACCCCCTCGTTCACCGTGGCCGGCGACCGTAATGTCTACTTCTGCCACGGTTGTGGCAAGGGTGGCGATGCGATCAACTTCGTCATGGAGATCGACCACCTGCGGTTCACCGAGGCGGTCGAGAAGCTGGCCGCCCGTGCCGGCATCCAGCTGCGCTACATCGAGGGCGGCGGCTCGGCGCCGGTCCGCCAGCAGCATGGCCAGCGGCAGCGGCTGGTCGCCGCGCACGCCGCGGCGGCGAAGTTCTATGCGGAGCAGCTGATGACCCCGGGCGCCCGCATCGCCCGGGAGTTCCTCGCGCAGCGGGGCTTCGACCGGGGCGCCGCCGAGACCTACGGCTGCGGCTTCGCCCCCGATTCGTGGGACGCGCTGACCAAGCACCTGCGGCAACTCGGCTTCACCGCCGAGGAGCTGACCGTCGGCGGGCTGGCCAAGCCGGCCCGGTCGGGCAGCCTCATCGACCGGTTCCGCCGCCGGTTGATCTGGCCCATCCGGGAGACCGGCGGCGACGTCATCGGGTTCGGCGCGCGGAAGCTGTTCGACGACGACGACGGCCCGAAATACCTGAACACCCCGGAGACTCCGCTCTACAAGAAGTCGACCGTGCTCTACGGCATCGACCTCGCCAAGCGGGAGATCGGCAAGCGCGGCCAGGCGGTCGTGGTCGAGGGCTACACCGATGTGATGGCCTGCCACCTGGCCGGGGTGCCGACGGCGGTGGCGACCTGCGGGACGGCCTTCGGCTCCGAGCACATCTCGGTGCTGCGCCGGATGCTCATGGACACCGACACGTTCAAGGGCGAGATCATCTTCACCTTCGACGGCGACGCCGCCGGGCAGAAGGCCGCGCTCCGGGCGTTCGCCGACGATCAGCGGTTCGTCGGGCAGACCTTCATCGCGGTGGGGCCGGACGGGATGGACCCCTGCGAGCTGCGGCTGGATCGCGGCGACACGGCCGTCCGCGACCTGGTGGCCAGCCGGGAGCGCCTGGTCTCGTTCGTGCTGCGTACGACGATCGCGGGGTTCGACCTCGACTCCGCCGAAGGCCGGGTGGGTGCGCTCCGGGCGACCGCCCCGCTGGTGGCGCAGATCAAGGACCGGTCGCTGCGCCCGGAATACGGCCGCATCCTCGCGGGCAAGCTCGGCATGGAGGTCGAGGTCGTCCAGCGCGCGGTGAACTCGTCCGTCAAGGGCCAGCCGGTCGACGCCCGCCCGCCCCGGCCGCGTACCAGTCCGGACGATCCGCAGATCCTGGTCGAGCGGGAGGCGCTCAAGCTCGCCATCCAGGTTCCGGCGCTGGCCGGGCCGGTCTTCGACAACGCCGAGGCCGACTGCTACTCCGACCCGCAGCACGTGCAGATCCGGCTGGCCATCGCGGCCGCCGGCGGCGCGGTTCGCGGGGTGTCCGGGCCGAACTGGATCGCCGCGATCACCGACGGCTGCGGTGACCTGGTGGCGCAGTCGCTGGTGAACCAGCTCGCCGTGGAGGAGTTGCGGTATGACGGCGACGCCGATCCGCACTACGTGACGGTGACCCTCGCGCGGCTCCAGCTGGCAGCGGTCGACCGGCGGGTGCACAACGTCAAGTCCAAGCTCCAGCGGATCAATCCGGTCACGCAGAAGGACGAATACTTCGGGCTGTTCAGCGACCTCGTGTCGCTGGAGACCACCGCTCGCGCCCTGCGCGACCAGGCATCGAGCGGGTTGTGATGGCGCTCTGGTCGCGGCGGATGCTGCCGAAGGCGTACCGGGAGATGTTCTCCTCGGGCGAGCGGACCCTGGCCTGGGCCGCGCGGCCCGAGGGCGGTCTGGTCGTGGCCACCAACCTCGGGCTGTGGGTCGATCGGGCCCGCATCGGGTGGCACGAGATCACCAAGGCGGTGTGGGACGGCTCGACCCTGGTCGTCACGGTCAGCGAAGTCGTCGACGACACCGCGGATCCCGTGGTCGTGGCGGACTCCGCGCACCTGAAGCTCGTGCTGATCGACCCGGGTCACCTGCCCCATCAGGTACGCCTCCGGGTGACCGGCTCGATCGTCAGCTCCGAGGAGCAGCCGGACGGCTCTCGCCTGGTCGGCCGGCGGATGCCGGGCGTCGACGGCGTCGCCTGGACGCGCTGGCTGTCCGCTCGCCCCTGAAGGCCCTGGCCGAAGGTGTCCCCCGGAGCAGGGGGAAGGCTCCGGGGGACGTTGGTGTGAGGCTTAGTAGACGTGGACGCCGTACACGGACAGCGGTTCCGTCACGGGCTGGAAGAACGTCGTCCCACCCGAGGTGCAGTTGCCACTGCCGCCGGAGGTGAGGCCGAGCGCGATGCTGCCCGCGAAGAGCGAACCGCCGCTGTCGCCGCCTTCAGCGCAGACCGTGGTCCGGATGAGGCCGGTGACGGTGCCCTCGGCGTAGTTGACGGTCGCGTTCGTCGCCGTGACGCTGCCGCTGCGTACGCCGGTCGTGCTGCCGCTACGCCGGACCGCCTGGCCGACGGAGGCGTTGCCCGCCGCCGTGATGTCCTGGCTGCCGCTGTAGAGGTACACCGAACCGGGGTGGTTGGTGTAGCTCGTCGCGTAGCGCACGATGCCGTAGTCGTTGCCCGGGAAGCTGGTCCCGGACCGGGTGCCGAGCAGCGTCGTCTTCGCCGAGTTGGCGTACCAGCTGCTGGCGATGTTGGTGCAGTGCCCGGCGGTGAGGAAGTAGTAATTCCCGGCCGAGTCCTGCACGTTGAAGCCGAGCGAGCACCGGTACTGACCACCGTAGATGGCCTGGCCACCCGCGATCGTCTTGTGCAGCGCACCGGACAGGTACTCCACGCGTACGGCGTCGCCGTGGCGGGCGACGGCCGAGGTGACCTTGGCGAGCGCCTTGCCCGTGACGGTCGGGTCGATCGAGACGACGACCTGGCCGGTGGCGGGGTCGGTGGCCCACGCGGTCCCGGCTACCGCCGCGGTCGCGTCGAGGTCCGAGGTGACGGCGGCCAGCGCGGCCGAACCGTGCCGGACCAGTTGGGCGACGCCGCCGGATGCGCGTACCTGGGCGGCGGCCGCGGCGTCGGTGACGCTCACGACGCTCTTACCGGTGACCTGGTCGATGTACGCGCCGGCGCTGCGCGCACCCAGTCCGGTGGCGAGGGCTTCGGCGCGATCGGGGCCGAAGGCCTGGCTCGGTGGGGCGGCGTACGCCGACGGCGCGACGGCCAGGGCGAAGAGCAGGGCGGTTACCCCGCTCGCCAGGGCTGCCCGTCGGGTGGGGTGCCTGGAATTGATCACGATGACCTCCTGGGGGTCGGAGTTCGGTGATGCTCGATATTCTCATTCATCTGTTTGGAGGGCAAGGCATCCGGAGAAAGTCGTCGATGAATTCACGAAAAGACGGCAGCTCGTGGCCGTTCGGTCGGTAATCCGGTTTCGAATGTCAGACCCGGCGACTAGGGTCGGGCCGTGACTGAACAGTCCCTGATTCGTGCCCGCGGCCTGGTGAAACGCTTCGGCGACTTCACCGCGGTGGACGGCATCGACCTCGACGTCGCACCGGGGGAGGCCTTCGGCTTCCTCGGGCCGAACGGTGCCGGGAAGAGCTCGACGATGCGGATGATCGGCTGTGTCTCGACGCCGACCGCCGGTGAGCTGAGCATCCTCGGCCTGGACCCGGTCAAGGACGGCACTCGCATCCGCAGCCGCCTCGGCGTCTGCCCCCAGATGGACAACCTCGATCCCGACCTCACCGTCCGGGAGAACCTCACGACCTACGCCCGCTACTTCGGGATCTCCCGGGCGGCCGCCCGGGCGCGAGCCCTGGAGCTGCTGGAGTTCGTCCAGCTCGCCGATCGGGCCGAGAGCAAGGTCGAACCGCTGTCCGGCGGGATGAAGCGCCGGCTGACGATCGCCCGCGCGATGGTCAACGAACCCGAGCTGGTGCTGCTCGACGAACCCACCACCGGCCTCGATCCACAGGCGCGGCACCTGCTCTGGGAGCGGCTGTTCCGGCTGAAGCAGCAGGGCGTGACGCTGGTGCTCACCACGCACTACATGGACGAGGCGGAGCAGCTCTGCGACCGCCTCGTGGTGATGGACGCGGGCAAGATCGTGGCCGAGGGGTCGCCCCGGGCGCTCATCGAGACCTACTCCACCCGTGAGGTGGTCGAGCTGCGGTTCGGCGAGAGCCCGCTCGAAGGGTTCCGCGACAAGCTTGTGGGCATCGGCGAGCGCATCGACGTCCTGCCCGACCGCGTCCTGCTCTACGCCGACGACGGCGACGGCGCGATCAACGAGGTGCACCGGCGGGAGCTGGCGCCGAGCGGCGTACTGGTGCGGCGGTCCACCTTGGAGGACGTCTTCCTGCACCTGACCGGCCGGACGCTGGTGGACTGACGATGGCGCATCCGATGTTGGCCACGCTGGAGCGGGAGCTGACCCTCTACCGCCGGCTCTGGCAGGCCTCCGTGTTCTCCTCGTTCCTGCTGCCGTTGCTGTTCGTGCTGAGCATCGGCGTCGGCGTGGGCAGCTATGTCAACGCCAACGGCGGGCTGGGCGGCGTCGACTACCTGAGCTACATCGCCCCGGGCGTCGTCATCACCACCGCCTTCCAGATCGGCATCGTCGAGTCCACCTACCCGGTGCTCGGCGGGTTCAAGTGGACCCGGTCCTACCAGGCGATGCGGTCCGCGCCGGTGGAGCCGCAGCACATGGTCGGCGGCCACCTGCTCTACCTGATGTTCCGCGGGGTCATCGCCACGATCGCGTTCCTGATCATCGTGGGCGCGTTCGGCGCGATGCACTCCTGGTGGGCGCCGATGACCATCGTGATCGCCGCGATCGTCACCGTCGCGGTCGCCGGTCCGGTGACGGCCTTCGCTGCGTCGATCGAGAACGACAACTATTTCGCGCTGCTGTTCCGGTTCGGGGTCATCCCGGCGACGTTGTTCTCCGGCGTCTTCTTCCCGGTCGACCAGCTGCCCGCGCTGGTTCGTCCGTTGGCATACGCGTCTCCGCTGTGGCACGGCGTCGTGCTGTCCCGGGAGGCGACCCTCGGCTGGCCGACACCGTGGCCGATCTGGATCCACGTCGGCTACCTCATCGTCTGGACGGCGATCGGGGTGGCCCTGGCGGTCTGGCGTTTCCGCAAGCGGCTGGAGGACTGAAGCGATGGTCACGACACTCGTCGCCGCGGCGGTCACCCGGCCCGGCGTCGCGCCGGTGCGGGTCGGCGCCGTGGTCAACCGCAACATGGGTGCGCTGCGCTCGGGAGCGTCCTACTGGCTGGTGCTCATCTCCGGCTTCTTCGAGCCGGTGTTCTACCTGCTGTCGATCGGCATCGGGGTCGGCGCGCTGGTCGGCGACATCACGCTCATCGACGGGCAGGTCCTGCCCTACGCGACGTTCGTCGCCCCGGCGATGCTGGCGACGTCGGCGATGAACGGGGCCATGGCCGAGACCACGTTCAACTTCTTCTTCAAGTTCAAGTACGCCAAGACCTACGACGCCGTCCTCGCCACTCCGGTGCGGCCGGTGGAGATCGCGCTCGGTGAGCTGGTCTGGGCGATGATGCGGGGCTCGGTCTACACCGCGGTGTTCCTCGGCGTGATGGTCGTGATGAAGCTGACGACGATCGGCTGGGCGCTGGCCGCGTTCCCCGCGACCATCCTGGTCGGATTCGCGTTCGGCGCGGTCGGCATGATCTTCACGACGATGATGCGCGGCTGGCAGGACTTCGACCTGATGGCCACCGCTCAGTTCGCACTGTTCCTGTTCTCGGCGACGTTCGCCCCGATCCAGAACTACCCGGTCGTGTTCCAGTGGATCATCCAGCTGACGCCGCTCTACCACGCCGTGGAGATGGTCCGGGACATCACGACCGGCCACCCCGACTGGGGGACGGCGGTGCACGCGCTCTACCTCGTCGTGATGATGGCGGTCGGGCTGTACTTCACCGGGCGCCGTCTGGAGAGGATGCTCCTCAAATAGCCGAGCCGCCGGAACAAGCGGCCGAGCCGGCGAGACGCTGAGGACGGACCGGCCCGTGACAGCACCTGGCCGGACGGGCTACAACGAGTGGGCGGGCCTGCGATAACGTAGCCGTTGGCACGGCGAACTGTCGTTGATCCGACAGAAGACGGCGCCCGGCGTACGCGAGCATAAGATCTAGGGACCGGACGAACTAGACGATCCGAAATGGACGTTCAGTTGCGTTCCGGCCGCTCGCGACGGGTCCTGGGGGTGGCTGATGCGGTTGCAGCATCGGGACGGCCAGACGGTCCACCTCGCCTACGGCACGAACGTCCGGCCGGCCACCGATCTCCGGAGCATCCTCGCTCAGCTGGATTCGGACGCCGTACCGGTGCGCAAGTTGCTGGGCGTCGACGTGCTCGGCCTCGGGCTGTGGCTCGCCGCACCGGTGGCGTCCGCGCTCGCGGCGTCCTTCTCGATGCGCCGCCGGCTGCGTTCCGAGCTTTCCCTGCGTGGGCTGGAAGTAGTGACGCTCAACGGGTTCCCCTACCGAGACCCGGCCGGGCCCCACGACAGCCCGCCGCGAGGTGGCGTTTCCCCAGCAGCGGAGCCGGCCGACGCCGGCTCTTCGCGTAGCCGACTCAGTGCGGCCAAGCGGGCCGTCTACCGGCCGGACTGGACCCAGCGGGAGCGCCTGGAATACACCTTGGACCTGGCCCGCGTGCTGTGCGACCTCATGCCGGACGACGCCGAGCGCGGCTCGGTCTCCACCGTGCCGGTCGCCTGGCGGGAACCGTGGGACTCCGACCGGGCCGACCGCGCCGATCGTCTGCTGGAGGACCTGGCCGACGGGCTGGCCGAGATCACCTGGCACACCGGGCGGCTCGTCCGGGTCGGCTTCGAGCCCGAGCCGGGTTGCCTCATCGAGACGAGCGCCCAGGCGATCGAGCACCTCTCCGACGTCGACCCGACCTTCCTCGGGATCTGCCTCGACCTCGCCCACCTCGCATGCGCATGGGAGGCACCGGCCGACGCCGTGCAGGCCCTGCGGGAACATCGGCTGCAGATCGTGAAGGTGCAGGTCTCGGCCGCGCTCGTCGCCCCGGATCCGACGGCCGCGTGGCCTGTCCTGGAGAGCTTCGCCGAACCCCGGTTCCCCCACCCCACGCGAACGCCGTCCGGCGCTGGAACCGATGATCTCCCCGAAGCCCTCGACGCTGACCTGGCCGGTCCGTTGCGCGTACACGTGCATGTGCCCTTGCACTCGCGGCCGCCCGCGCCGCTGACGACGACCCTGCCCGTCGCGCGGGCGGCGTTGGCCGAGCTTTTCGCGGGTCCAGAGGCGCTCACGGACCACGTGGAAGTGGAGACCGCGACCTGGGCCTACCGGCTGCCGGCCGGCGAGCACAGCGAGGACGCGGCGGCCGAGGTGGAGTTCGCGCACGCGGAACTGGGCGAGCTAGGGCTGCGCGGCCCGGCGCAAGCGCCGGACCGCGCGTCGCGGGCGCCTCGCCGAGCGGCGGACGACCCGCAGGTGACCCACTGCTGAGTCAGCTCGCCAGTCGGCTCTGCGCGTTGGCGAGCTTCCGGTTGGCCTTGTCCGCCGTCGTCTCGATCTTGTCGGCGGTCAGGCCCACCTTGTCCCGAGCGGTGTCCACGAGTCTGCCCGTCTGTGCCTGCACGACGCCGGCGGCCTCCTGAACGGTCGGGTTCTCCCAGATCTGCTTGGCGGTACGCGCGATCTGGTCGTAGGTCTCCCGACCCGCGCGGGCGCCGAGCACGTAGCCGACGGCGAGGCCGGCGACGAACCACATCTTGCCCATTGGTGTGCTCCCTCCTCCAACTCCCGTAGACCATGCCCGTTTTTGTCCCCGAGTACACCTTCATCCGGATGACTGATCCCGCCGAGCACTGGTCGTCTGGGGAAATTGTCTCCTTTGACCGCTCTGGAAGGCCAGGCGACCCCCCGGTACCGGAGACACGGACGCGGCATGACATACCCGCTCGCGCGGTGGCCGGTGGGTTGTGTACTCTTGTGCAGTCGCCAGGGCGAGAGGAGATCCTCGCCGCCCTGACCTGCGATCCCCGATAGCTCAATTGGCAGAGCAGCCGGCTGTTAACCGGCAGGTTCTTGGTTCGAGTCCAAGTCGGGGAGCCATCGTTGGCATTGCGCGAACCGTACAACCGGAGCCGGTCGAATTTTCGACCGGCTCCGTTGTTTCCCGAGGCACCCTAAAGACCGGAATGACCTTGCCTCCTGCCAGGGTTATCTCTGCGACTTGTGCCTCGATAACCGCTTTGCGCTGCCCAGGCGTTCCATGCTTGAAGACCTCCGACAACCTCGTACGGAGTTCCAAGATCGCCTTCTCGCTGGGCTTGCCCGGACTGTCGACGATCTCATACTCAAGATCTTGCCTACGACGAGCAAGCTGATCCAGGCGGATCTTGGGTGAACGCACCCGATCGCTGCAGTCGGCGGCGCTCAGCTGCCCGAGTTCGAACGCAGGCAGATAACGGTCAACGGCGTCCTGAGTTGCCTATATTTCGATCATGACGCTGGCGAGCTCCTCCTCGCTGTGTCGATGTCGTTGGGAGCGTAGCCGCCGCTCGGCGGCGATGGCCTTTGAGATGATCTCGCTGTCGGCGTACACCTCAAGGAGCGATGTGAGCACTGCGTCGTCGAGTTCGTCGGCGGGTAAGCGCGGTCCGTTGCAGCCGTGGCGGCCGTAGCGGACGCGTGAAAAGCAGGTGTAGTAGCGGTAGATGCGGGAGCGACCGCGGGCTGAGGTGCCGATGTACTTCTGCCCGCAATCAGGGCAGGTGATGAGTCCGGTGAGGTCATAGTCGGTGTTGGACGCGCGACGCTTCGAGCCGACCTCGCCCCGGACAGCCAGGATCTGCTGTACCTCAGCGAACAGCTCACGACTCACAATCGCAGGATGAGCGTCGGGTGTCGTGATGTCACCGAAGACCTTGTCGCCGACGTACACCTGGTTGGAGAGCATGTTGCCGACCGTGACGCCGGACCAGGGTTTTCCGAATCTGGTTCGTATTCCTCGTTGATTGAGTTTATCGGCGATCGTCCTCGTCCCGATCCGGTCTCGCGCGTAGCTCGTGAAGATCTGGCTAACGATCGGCGCCTCAGCTAGGTCGGGCGCGGGCGCGTCTCGTTCTCGATCAAGTTGATAGCCGTACGGCACGGTCCCGCCGGTCCACTTGCCCCTCGCGGCCTTGCGTTCCATGCCGTTACGGGTGCGGTCAATGAGGACCTCTCGTTCGAACTCGGCGAAAACACCCAGCATCTGAACGAGCATCCGCCCGGCGGCCGAGGAGGTGTCGAACGGCTCGGTTGCAGATCGGAAGTGAACGTCGATCTTCTCCAGTTCTTCCATCAAGTAGGCCAGGTCTCGTATGCGTCGAGTGAGCCGGTCGAGCCGGTACACGAGCAGCGTGTCGTACCGGCCGGCTTTCGCGGCGAGGAGCGCACGCTGAAGTCCTGGTCGGTCCAAAGTTGATCCAGTGGCGTCGTCGGTGAAACGCTCAGCGATCTCCCAGCCGGGCTGTGATGCTACGTACGCGTCCAACCGTGCTGTCTGCGCCTCGATTGAGAACGGCTGGTGCTCATCATCGGTTGAGCGGCGCGTGTAGATCGCCACGCGGACACCTGTCTCACTCTCGAGTTCGAGTCGGTTCCTACGCGTTCTGTTTCGTGCTGCCATGAAGTCTCTCCGTCTGAATAGGGGATGCTGCGGCCGGACGCCCAGGGGCGCTTGGCTACAGCAAAGAGCGAGGATACGAATCTGCGGGAAGAGCTGACGCGGCTGGAGGAGTCGCGCAAGCAGGGTCGGGATAACCTCGTCACGTTGGAAGCTGTCGCGAGCGCCGTATTGAGAGATTCGACCGTCGCCCAGGCCATCGATGAGGCCAAGCATGATCTCGACTTGAGAGCTGGCGCAGAACTGGAGCAGGTTCGTCGCTTCGCGACCGACACTGCTTCGTTTGCGGCTCGCTTGTCTCGCCTTTGGCGGCTGCTCGCGCCTTCGAGCCGACAACGTCTTCGTCGGCAGCTATGGGGCGCCGGAGCCATTGCTGCTGTCTTGTGCGTAGTGGTTCCAATGACTATCGAGAGCTTTGCGCCAATCGCCATTCGCGTTGCCGCCGCGTTGGCGGCCGTCGCATTGCCGATCGCAACAGTTGGGCGAAGGGCCGTAAGGATACTGGCTCACGCTCTTGAATCAGCTGAGACAGCAGCCGATATCGCTGTTGCGGTCGAGCGCCGAGTTAAGGAGCAACGCTCGGCCACGGAGATCGCCATTCTAACTGACCTACAGCGGCTAGATGCGACGGAGTTGAAGTTGCGCCAAGAGATCGCAGCCACGAGGGTGCGACTGCTCGACGCCCAGAGCCAGCTGGAAGAGGTGCAACCTGACCGACTCTTGATGAATTTCATTGAAGAACGCAACCGCAGCGGTGACTACCGATCTCAGCTCGGGACGATCGCGCTCCTTCGGCGAGACTTTATCAGACTCGATGAGCTCCTACGTCGTAGTCGCTTCGAGGAAGGCGGCTCAACGACTGTCGACCGCATAGTCCTATATGTCGATGACCTCGATCGGTGCTCGTCGGAACGTGTCGTTGACGTGCTTACTCCTGGGCATGCCTTTGTTTGTCGTCGTGGTCGCTGTCGATCCTCATTGGCTCCTCGCCTCGCTTGACACGCACTTCGAGCGTGTGCTCGGGCCAAGAAAACTTGCTACGAGAGGCGCTGGGCACTGGGCAGCTACGCCTATGAACTACCTGGAGAAGATATTTCAAATTCCTTTCAACATCGCGCCGATGGATCGAGATGGATTTGGTCGCTTGGTAGATAATCTTCTTTACGATCATCCTCGCGCCCTCGATAGCACCCATGATCTGATGATTGGCCGCGATTCGTATAATACGTCCAGCATGCCTGTGGTGTCCCAGGTCGACGCATTAGAAGAGGGGCGCACTAGATCGGCGGATAGCGTACGGCTCAATCCACGTGGGCTAGTCTTGTCCGGAGAAGAGAGAGCATATGCCCGCCAACTCAGCTCTCTGATCCCCACCCCACGCGCTGGAAAGCGCCTCATTAACCTCTATCGGCTAATCCGGGCGGCACTCCCCGAATCGGCCACGAGCGAGCTTTTAGCCACTGGCGATTATCGGACGATTTTGCTCCTGTTGGCCGTCCTGGTCGGTAACCCGAGCTTTGCCGCCAGGCTCTTCCCTGCGATCAGCAATGGTGCCGACCGCGAGACTCTAGATGAAGTGTTCAACAGCGTCGCCGAAGCATCCGGCTTCGATCACATTGATGTCAGTATCCACTTAGGCGGCTCGGTGAAACTGGAAAACGTGAAGCCGTGGGTTCCGATGCTGAGTCGCTATTCATTCCATACAGGAACAGTTGTATCGAGCACCGAGTATCCGTAGTGGCGGAGGGTCGCCAAATTGCCACTCCGGGCCGGGGTGAGGACATCTACGGCGATGATGATAGCGGCTCATCAGGCCCCGTCGGCCCGCTCGATCGGCCGCAGCGCGACCGGAAGCGATGGTAGGTCAGCCCTGAACACCAAGATTCTGCCTGTCGTCGGCGGCCCGGGCTAACCAACCTGGAAGCGCTGGTTCGCCCGGGCGCAGCGGGGGTTAAGATTTGCCGACCAGCTTGTGGAAGATGGCTGCCGAGGCACCGAATGTCGCGCCTGCCGTCAGGGTGGCCGTGGCCAGCGAATCGCCCGCCAGATGCGTGAGTATGCCGGCCACGCCGCCGACGGCGGACGCGAAGAACAGCGTTACTGCCGCCCTCAAGCTGATCAAGGACTCCGGTTCGGCGCTTGGGGGTGCGCTCGTGGACCGGCTCGCACCCTTGCGTGTCATGTGGACTCCTTTTCGTCGGGCCGCCTACCGCGTACCGCGGTCAGAACGGCAAGTCGCTGTCGGAATCCATTTCAAATGGCCGGGCTGCCAACTGTGTAATGGTGGGTGTCACAAGATCTTCTTCGTCGGCTCGCCCGCGGCTTGTCTCGGGCAAGCGTCCCGGAAGGCTGAACGCTTGCCGCCATGCGTCCTCCATCGACCTGTCGAGCACGCGCTGACGTGCCTTCATCGCCCACATGGCGAGCCAATGCAGGACTTCTCCGGACGTGCAAGTGGCAACCTCCTCTACGACGGACCCCCCGGCCAGGGCCACATCGCGGGTGCGGCGGCGAACCTCACACCTATCGTGCGAGCCAGCCTCTGAAAGCCTGATGCATTCGTACGTGCGCGCTGAAACCGCGCGCGAAGTTCTAGATCGTCCTCCGCGATGCCGTCGATGACCTGATCCATCGCCGCCGACGTCGCCAGGCGGGCGTCGGCCAGTAGTTGCTGTCTCTCGTCCTCGGAAATTAGGCCGAATCTCATCGCGTCGTCCACTGGTAGTAGCAGCTTGATCTGCGCGTGCAATTCGGCGTCGGAGCTTGCGCGCCAGTCGATGAGAACAGCTTCGGCGAAACCACTGATTAGCTCGGGCCGTAGCCGGTCAGCTGCCTTGACCAGAGGTTCGATGCCAAGGACGGGCATGACATCCCCGCTGGCGACCGTCTGGAGCGGCCACGCCGCCACTCGGCTGACGAGCGGTACCGCCAAAACTTTGCCCGCTGCGGCCCAAGCCGCATACGGCTCCGGCAATTTGTCGCGGAAGACGGCCGTCCGCCATCCATCCGGAATGGCCACCGACCAGCCGGGCGGACGCACGACTCGGGCGGCGAAGCTGCTCTCGTGGTCGCCGGTCAGCCACGCGTCGAAATCCTCGACCTCGACTACCCGTTCGGCGCGCCAGACGGCGGTCGCGCCGCGGCCTGTCCAATCGTAAGAGCTAAGCCCAGTACTGTACTTTTCCCGCAGCCGGCTACCGCTGCGGTTGTCACCGGTGATGGCGAGGTCCAGTCGGAGGTCGTTCCAGCCCTGGCCCTGCTCGTACAACATTTCTTCGTTGACTCGATACTTGGAACCGATCAGCAGGTCGCGGGCGATTGCAGTGGCAACCTCGAACCGGGCATCGGAGTGCCAAGCAATGTCATTCTCGAGCGCCTCGGCGATCCGCAGCACACGTTGCTCGGCATCGCTGGGACGCCGTTCGGCCGCCCAAAGCGCGTTGCGAACGTCTTCGGCGAGACGCAACACCACCTCCTCTGGCTCCGTACTGGTAGCCGCTGCGGCCAGATGCCACAACCCCATCGCAGAGCGTTGGCGGAGCATTGATGGCAGGCCACGGAGATATTCGTCGGAGAATGGTTCTTCGGAGGCGATGGCGGTCATGACTGCATCAGTGAGTAGCCTGGCCTGGTAGTCCCGGTGCGCTCGAAGAGACTGGCCTGGCAACTGCAACGACATCGCGCGAGCCCTCGCGGCGACACTAGTCGGTAAGCGTAACCGCAATGGTTTGATCATGGAGCGGCCAGCGAGGGTGTCCAACTTCACCCGCTGGGGCGTTGGGTAACGCAGCACGGTGGCGATGTGGCTAAGCCGGTCAGGCAGGGCTGCCTGCTCTTGTCGAACAACGTGCTCGGAGAGCAGCTGACGTACAGTTTCGTCGCGTGAGCAACCTCGTCGCCCGGCAATCGCCGCGAGCGCGTCGTGAGCGCACGTGAGTAGCCGGACGTTCGTCTCCGTCCACTGGGTCACGCCGCATTATCCGCCGCTGGCACAACCCTCACCAGCGATGAGTTATCGATTAATCACACTTCGGTACGGATTCATCGTGGTGATGTGGTGATGCCCAGAATGCGCTGGAGACGTCTCGGTAGCTCGGTAGAAGGACTGCGCCGACGATCACTAGTGTGAATTCCGAGTAGGACACCTAGGTGGCCATCGTGGATGGGCCGCGTCGCGTGCTCGCACGACACGGGAATGCCGAAGGGGATTACGCGACGCGGCAGCACACTCTAGCCAGTTGGCAAGACGGAGGCAACGGCAGGCTTGCCAGGCACGCTCACTCCCACCAGCATCGCAGGCTTCGAAACCGTGTCTCCTTCGGCCGGAGTGACGGGCGCAGTTTGGCACCATCACGCAAGCCAGGTTCGACGCTCCAGGCGGGCGCGGAGGAACGATGCCTGCTGGCATGCCAAAAGTTCGGTTGGATGCACTTGATCTCGACGGCGGAAGCCTAATCCTGCCGACCGTCAAGTTCACACCACCGCACGCTGGTCGGCATGCTGCCGCTGCGACGTCCCTGGCGGCACGGAGCTGAGGGCCGCGATGGGGACCTGATGCTCCGAGTGTGAATCTGGTGTAACTCGTCTAATGATGTATGGTCAGCGGCCTTTTACGCGTTCTCGTCGCTCTTTCTCGGCAGCGACGTCGCGCTTCTTTGTATACATGGCTAAGCCCGCCCTGCCCATGGCAGCGACATTGGGTTCGTCCGACGCTGTATACGTTTCAAACTCGTCGACTAGTCTGGCCGCCCACCGAATGTGGGTGGGACCGGCGTGGCAGGCCCCACCCACGATCAGCAGCTGCGACAGTTCATCGAATTTACTGGGTGTGCAGAGCGGCGATCTGAGCTGGCGTCAGAAGGCCCTGATACAGCTGGATGTTGTCGACATTGCCGGTCCATTGTTCGCCGCTCGTTTGAGTCCACTGCGTGCGGCCGACGAGTACGCCGCCAGTCGCGTTCCAGTTGCAGCCGCAGGCGGCCTGGGTAGCTGCGACACTACCGTTGACGTACAGCGCCATGTCCCCTGTAGTGGAGTCGTACGTTGCCACGAGGTGTACCCACGTGTTGCGGGCCGGGGCGGCAGTGGTCTGGGCTACGACGACGCCGCCCGTAGTGGGCGATGACGCGCGGCCAAACGCCCATGTATCAAAGCGCTTCTGGATGAAGAAGGCGGCGAGCGTGCTGTCCTTCTCCGCCAGTACGGTTCGGACGCTCGTTGTGGAGCTGTCGGTGAGATAGACCCACAGCGACACGCTGAACGACTGGTCGGTTCTGACGACAGGCGATACCGTTGTGGCCTGCTGCGTGGTGACTCCTGTGAGATTCATCGATCCGATGTCGTCTGCCTTGTGGCCGGTAGATGCAAAACTTGCACCGGTACTGAGCGCAAGTGGATGGTTATAGAACGTGGCGTCGTTGCCTATCGTGCCTGTCCTTTCGCCAAGATCCCATTCGCCCACAAGGCTGGCGGCTTGGGTGAGATCGGGGTTGGACACCGTCACGTTGAGTCCGCTGCTTGCAGTGGACAGCCGGCCAAAGATCGTCAGCGGCGTGGCGGGTAACTGACGGCTCCAGATGTCAGGAATGCCATCATCATCGATGTCCGCGCCGCTCACGCTGGCGATGGTTACCGCGCTCCAGCCGGTTTTGCCGATCAAGGTCGACGCTGCTCCGCTACCGAGCCAGACACCGGGGGTTCCGGTGTCGCTGTCGAACAGCGTGCCTTCCAGTCGAATAAGTGACCCGACGACGCGGTCGCGCACGAACAATCTCGGCACGCTCCCGGGGGCCGCCGCGAGTTCTTGATACTGATTGACTGTCTTCGTTGCGTCGAGAAGGTCGTAAATGATGCCCGGGTAGCTCGGCACGTACAGATAGAGCGTGTCGCCGATGGTCACGTACAGATCTGGCAACGGGGTTTGCAGGCCCTGTTCCTGCCACAGGGCTGGGTCAAACTGGTTATCCGGAGGTGTGGCGACCACGCTGTCGACCGCTTGGGAGTGCTGAGCCCCGTCGATGGTGGGGAGGTTTACGGGGACTTTGACATCGGTGTCGTTGGGTTGGAAGGGCATGCCGTCGCCGGAACCAAGCAGGATTTCGACATTGGAGCCTTCGAGATTGGTGTTCGGTAGCCGGACGAAGATGTCTTGGGCGCCGTCGGCGTTGTAATCACCTGGGGTGACGGTTGCGCCTGTCCAGTCGGCGACGGTGCCGGTGCTGCCAGCGAATCCGGTGCCGAGGCCGCCAAGCTGGATCCCTGATGTGGCGAGGTGGCCGAGTTCGTCGGTGCCGGTGTAGAGCCACAGTCCGGGGTTAGCAGCGTCTCCAACGCGCAGAAGGTCGGGGTTGCCGTCACCGTTGAAGTCGCTGTATCGGTCCGGTGTCGGTTTGCGGTCGGTGGTGAAGTCGTAGCTGGTGTAGCCGCTGGCGTTGCCGTTGGCGTCGACGGCGTACACGTACAGCACGTTGGGCCCGACGTGCTTGACTGGCACGGTCAGGCTGGTGGAGGTGCCCGTGCTGGTCAGGACGTTCCAGTTGCTCTGCGGCGAGGCCGGTCCGGCCGACGTCACGGGCGGGGCGACGTTCAGTCCCCATATGTACTTCGCGGGAGTGTTTCCGGCGCCGGGTGTGATGGTGAATGTGCCGCTGGAGCCGGCCGGCTGGCCGAGTTGTCCTTTGGGGAATTCGGTGGAGGTGATGCCGGGGCTGCCGGGAGCGGACTTGTCGATCGTGAAGGTGCAGGGGGTTGCGCTGAGACTGGTGTCGATGCCATCCGTGGTCTTGGCGGTCCATGTGTACGTGTGACCGTCCTGGAACCAGGCTGCGGGCTCGTTCACATTGACGGTCATGCCACTACTGCCGCCGGTGACCAGGTCCGTTGACACGTTCGGGGTCACGCTCGTATCGGTGAGGGTGAAGGTGGTGGTCAGGGCGTTGTTCGTTCCGTCGGGGTCGGTCACCTTGGCGTTGAGGAAGACCTGAGTGTTGCCGATCGTCCCGCCGGAACACGGCACGGTTGGCTGCGTGGCAAGATTCGCCGGTGTGTTGGGAGCCGAGTTGTAGTTGATGGCGAGCGTCGGATTGTTCTCGAACTTCCGCCACGCGTATGGATCGGTTTCGGTGTCGTTGTACATGCCGATAGTGTCGAACGACCAGTGATCGCGTGCTGCTGACTTGATCTCGTTCGTGATGGTGAAATCGACCTGGACCGCGAGTTCGGAGTCGTCGTCGCGCCAGTCGGCCACAACGTTCTTGGTAACGATCGCAGCCCCTTTTGTCGGCTGCGTGTCCCATGTGGTGGAGGCGCTGATTGCCGACGACGACGTGCTGATGTGGTTCAGAGTGATGTCGCGGGCTGTGTTCTGCGCTGACCACACCTCTTTCGTTTGCAAGATCGCCGAGTTGATGTTCTTGCCCCAGATCGCGGTCGGAATCGCGAACTTCCAGAACGTACGCGCGACATAGTTGGGCGTCGCCCAGATAGTCTTGCCTGCGCGCGCCCGGTCGGAGCTGTTGTAGTAACTCGTGGTCGGGTTACCGCTGCTTACAAAGGTCCATGCGTTCTTGCCCAGCTTGGTCGGTACCCAGCTTGGGTCGATGAACAGCGGGAAACGGGCGGTGGGGCTGCTCAACGCCGAGACCGACGGGGCTAGCGTCAGCGCCGTCGCATCCACTTGCACGCCGACGTCGCCAATGGCTGCTGCCTCGCCAGGTTCCTCGGCAGTCGAAGCGGCAAAGGTACCTGTCGATGCCGATGTGGCAGGGTCCGAGGAGGACGTGGAGTCCCACATCGTCGGCGCCGGCGCCGTGAAAACCGGATTGCCGACCTCGTTAGCGGCGACGATATTCCCGGCCGCGTCCGCCGAAATCGTGATGCCCTTCAAGGCCAGCGGCATACGCAAACTCGTAAGAGCGGGATTCGCCGCTGCGGTAGCGTTTTTCACCACGAGGACGTGAGAGAACCCGCCGCTGACGTTCGCGATCAACTTCAGATCTACATTGGGCAGCACGTTCGAGTAGGTCGCCGTATCGCCGGCGATCGTCGGGGAAGGAAGGGCTCCTGGCCACGAGAGTGCCAGCTGCTCGCCCCTCGTTGACGTCATCGTCGCGAGAGGGCCGTCACCTCCGCCGGACACGACCAGTCGCGAAGCCGTTGCCTTAGGACTGAATGTCCCGTCGCCATTGGCGACGAGGTTCGAATCCAGACCCACCCAAGCGCCATTGCGCTTGACCCGAACCGGCTGCATATTCAAGTCAAGCCGGACCGTTCCGTCAGGGTTGGCATAGGTCCGCTCAGTCTCCGTCGTAAGTGCGGTGGCCTCAACCGGCTTGCCTGTCACTCGAGCCTGGGCAGCAGCATCTGCCGCGCTGAGCATCAGCGGTGAGGTCGCCCCCGGGGCGGCAGACGACGGGCCCGTCACGGCGACGACTCCGGCTCCCGTGACGGACGCTAAAGCTATGGATATCAGCGCCGCGCGGCGCCAAACAGTCGCGCGATGACGACTTCTCATGAACATGCCTCGATTCCATGGCGTAGGTCTACGCAGGGAATCCTTGAGAAGCTAGCGATCGGCGCTTGCGGCAGGCAGGGCGACGCGCGGGACGTCGCCGCTACCGTGCCGTTCCCCGTGAACCCCCGCGAACCGCGACCCTAGATGATCAGCTAGCGCAAGTCGAGACCCAGCTAGGAGACGCGTAAGCGATCTCACGGCGCCGCCATGGCTAGCTTGTGGCGTTACGGCTGGAAGCTTCCCAGCACCCCGGCTCCACTTCCGCCGGACGAGATCTGGCCCGGGCGAGCGGCGATCCCACTTCATGATCAAGGGTCTTGTGCGGAACTACCCCGAGCGATAGCGTGCCCGCGGCAGACCTTCCGTCGGATTCACGGGGAGATGACATGACAGGTCATGGCGCCATTGATGCACGCCTTCTTGCCCGTCCTGGGGCACCTGGAAGTCTGCGTCGGCGATTGCTCGCCAGCGCGACAGCCCTGCTGATGGCGGCCGTGGGTCTGTTGGCCGTCGCCCCACTGCCCGCTCGAGCCGCGGTGGCGGCGGGTTCCCCTGCCGAGCAGCAGTTTCCGCTCCGCAAGGCGGCAAAGCCGAGTCGGGTAGCACCGCTGCCGAAGCGGCCAGACGATGCCGCCAAGCCCTGGAAAGCGTCGAACGTGACCTGGCCCTCCGCGGCAAGCGCGGTGGTCGACGTACAGGCGTCGACCGGCAAAGGAGCCAGAGC
The DNA here is from genome assembly GCF_040682475.1 of Hamadaea sp. NPDC051192. Classification (NCBI taxonomy): domain Bacteria; kingdom Bacillati; phylum Actinomycetota; class Actinomycetes; order Micromonosporales; family Micromonosporaceae; genus Hamadaea; species Hamadaea sp. NPDC051192. The sequence continues at coordinate 63,930 of NZ_JBFBAZ010000018.1, read as the reverse complement.
GGGGCTGATGCCGGTGTACGTGAAACTCCACGACAGCCGGTCCGAAACCTCGAAGCTACTCGTGACGGTCGCCGACCGAACCAATACCGCCGCTGCGAATGTGGACGGCACGCTCGTTTCGCTGAGGTCCGCCAGGACGGACAACCGCACGTCAACGGTCCAAGTAAGCCTCGACTACTCCGGATTCGCCGACGCGTTCGCAGCAGACTGGGCATCGCGCGCGAGGCTCGCCGTCATGCCGGCATGCGCGCTGACCACGCCGACCCTGCCGTCATGTCAAGTCCAGACACCGTTGCCGACCACACGCGATTCCACGTCGAAGACGCTCACCGCCACGGTCACCGTGCCGGGACAGCCGCAACCTTCCACCCCGCAGCGACCTCTGTCGGAGCAGAACGACCTATCGGAGACAGCGGCACCGGCCCTCGTACTGGCAACGCAGGCGGCACCTGCTGGACCTAACGGCGACTACGGGGCCACTCCGCTGCAGCCATCTGGTTCGTGGAGTGCCGGCGGCAACTCCGGCGACTTCGGCTACAGCTACCCGATCGTGATCCCACCCGTCGTAGGCAGCAACACGCCGGAGATCGCGCTGTCGTACTCCTCGCAGTCGATCGACGGAAAGATGGTCTCCACCAACAGCCAATCGTCATGGGTCGGGGACGGCTGGGACTATCAGCCCGGCTATGTCGAGCAGTCCTACGTGACCTGTAGTGAGAACCCTGCTGGGACTGCGAAGAACACTGCGGATCAGTGCTGGGCCGGGCAGATCGTCCACGTCAGCTTCGGCGCATACTCCGGTGACCTGGTCTACGACCCGGATCTGCCGACGGACTGGAAGTTCTCCGCCGACAATGGGGCCAAGGTCGAGCAGGTTCGGACCGCGGGCACCAACGGCACCGATGACGGACTGCACTGGAAGATCACCGCCCAGGACGGCACCCAATACTTCTTCGGCCGCAACAAGCTGCCTGGCTGGGCATCGGGCAACACCACCACCAACTCCTCGTGGACCGTTCCGGTATATAGCCCCTACTCCGGCGACCCCTGCTACGCAAAAGCCAACCACTTGTGCACCATGGCCTGGCGATGGAACCTCGACTACGTCGTCGACGCACATCACAACGCACTCGCGTACTACTACAACACAGAGACGAACTACTACGGACGCGACGGCGGCACGACCGCAGTGCCCTACACCCGCGGCGGCGTCCTCGACCACATCGACTACGGGCTGGTCGACCCGACCATCTACAGCGTCGACGCTCCCGCCCGGATCAAGTTCAATAGCAAGCAACGCTGCGTCGTTTCCGACACCGCCTGCGCCGAAGGCAACATCACCACGACGCCCTCCAACTGGCCCGACGTGCCGTACACCGACGCCAACTGCGCCTCCGGCGCAACCTGCAACGTGCATGCGCCCACCTTCTGGAGCCGGCTACGGCTTTCCGACATCACCACCCAGATTTGGAATGGCACCGACTACACGCCGGTCGACGTTTACACGCTGACGCAGCTGTTTCCGAATCCGGGCGATGGGACGTCTCCCTCGCTGTGGCTGTCGTCGATCCAGCGCACCGGCAAGAGCAACGGCGGATCGCTGTCACTGCCCCCGGTGACCTTCGGGGCCACGAACAAGCCCAACCGCGTCGACAGCGATGACTTCGCCAAGGCCATGAACCACAACCGGATCTCGACGATCACCACCGAGACCGGCGAGGTCATCCAGGTCACGTACACCAGCCAGCAGTGCACTGCGCCAGTCAGCATCGTGCCAGAGTCGAACACCAGCCTCTGCTATCCGGTCTACTGGACGCCCGACGGGCTGACCACACCGAAAAAGGACTGGTTCAACAAGTACGTAGTCACACAAGTCGATGTCCAGGATCAAGCAACGCATGCGCCGACCGTTACCACCGCATACAGCTACCTGGGAGACCCTGCCTGGCACTACGACGACAACGAACTCACCAAGGCCAAGTACCGCACCTGGGGCCAATGGCGTGGGTACCCCCGAGTGCAAACACGCATGGGATCCGGATCCGATCAGAAGACCCTCACCGAGGCGATCTTCTACCAAGGGATGGACGGGGACAGCCTTCCATCAGGAGCAACACGCACGGCCTCAGTGACGCTGTCAACCAACATCACCTGGCCAAGCGGAGGGCCAGCCGCCACCGTCCCGGACATCAACGAACTCGCAGGATCCTTACGCGAACAGATCACCTACGACGGCGACGGAGGCCAACCCCTATCGGCGACAGCCACCGACTACTGGGTCGGGCCCTCCACGGCTAGCCGTTCCCGGACCAACCTGCCTTCGGTCGAGTCCCGATACCTGCGGCCGGTAGCCAGCTATCGCACGGACGCCGTCACCTCCCACACCCCGGTTACCTGGCGGACGACAAAGGTCGAAACCACCTACGACACAATCACTGGCCTGCCAACGGTCGAGTTCGATCATGGTGATCTCGGCGATCCGAGCCAAGCCATATGCACAGTCACCACCTACGCGCCTGCGAACACCACGCTGAACCTGGTCAACCTGCCAGCCGAGGTGGAGGTCGACGCGAAAGCCTGCGGAGGATCCGGCAACAACCAGCTCACCGCACCTGCATCGCTCAACCGGCCCACCGACGTCATATCCGATACCCGGTTCTACTACAACAAACCGACGTTCGACATGACCTGGCCGCAGGCTGCACCATCGAACCCCGACCTGTCAGTCAAGCAGCAGGCGACCGGCTACACAGCAGGCGCGTTCACCTATCAGACGATCGCGAAATCCACCTACGACGCGTTCGGCCGCCCGAAGGTGATCACCGACGCGAATGGCGACAACGCGGCAACACTCACCTACTACAGCGTCAACGGGCACCCAAGCCAGGTCGACGTCCTCAACGCCAAAGGGCACAAGACTCAGACCTTCGTAGAACCGTCTCGCGGACTCGCGACTAGAACCCTCGATGCCAACAACCTCGAAACCGACCAGGCCTACGACGACCTTGGCCGAGTGACCGGCGTCTGGCTACCGGGAAACAACAACACCAGCAACCCCGCCAACCGGACCATCGGGTACAACGTGTCCAACGTCGACCTGGTGCCCACATCGGTGATCGTCCGTGACATGAACAACGACGGCTCCTACCGCACCGACGTCACCCTGTACGACTCGCATCTGCGCACTCGTCAGGTCCAGACCCAAAGCCCCAAGGGCGGCCGTCTCATCGACGACCTGTTTTATGACAGCCGAGGATGGATCGCCAAGAACAACAGCCACTACTACGATGCCGCGGCGCCGTCAACCAACCTGCTCAATCTGACCGGCCAAGACAACCTCGTCCCAGCCCAGGGCATCTACACCTATGACGGGGCCGGACGGCTAACGGTCGTGATGCCCCAAAGCCTCGGCGCAGCGCGCAGCAACGAACGCGAACTGACTGTGTACGGCGGCGACCGGACGACCACCATCCCGGCCGTCGGCGGAACTCCGACGACCACGATCTACGACGCCCGCGGTCGTGTCATGCGTCGTGACTACTACACGCAGGCACCGACGATCACCGGCAACGTCGTCTCCGGCGGCGCCTACCAGTCGCTCACCTACGGCTACGACACTCGAGGCAACCAGAATTCCGTCACCGATCAAGACGGGAACATCTGGACGTCAACCTTCAACCTCCTCGGCCAGGTCACTGACAAGACTGACCCCGATACCGGGTCCAGCCATCTGTCCTACGACAAGGACGGTAACGTCGCCACCTCGACCGACTCGCGTCAGAAGACGCTCAGTTTCAAATACGACGCGCTGAACCGCCCTATAGAGGAACACGACGGCCCGAACACCAGCGACCCATTGCTCGCCGAGTGGACATACGACTCCACGACCATCGCCAACGGATATGGGCAGCTCGCGTCGGCGACCAGCTACGACAACACCTCAGGCACCACGTATGCCTACACAACCTCCTTCGGCGGCTACACCAACCGCTACAAACCCACCTCCACGACCGTGGCCATCCCCGCCGATCCGCGTAACGGCACACTGGCCGGCAACTACACCTTCTCCAACACATACAGCGTCACCAACGGGCTGCTCACAAAGATCACCTACCCAGTGCTGTCTGGCGTCCTGCCGTCCGAGACGGTCAACCTGACCTACAACGGCCTGGACATGCCCTCCGGTGTCGGGGACCTGCTCGGCGACTACATCGACAACACCAGCTACAACCAATACGGCGGAATATCCCGCATCCAAACGGGCGCAGGCACGAACGCCGCCTATGTCACCAACGTCTACGACGAAGCAACATTGCGCCTGCAAGACAGCCACGTCGACCGCACCACCGCGCCAACCCGCCTCGACCAGGTCACTTACGGCTACGACTACGCGGGCAACATCAAAAAGATCACCGATACCCGCAACGACACAACCTCTGAAACCCAGTGTTTCGACTACGACCTGCTCGGCCGCCTCACCGAGGCATGGACAGCAACCGACAACTGCGCAGCCGACGTAGCCCAAACGCAGGCGAACACAACCGTCTCCAACGCCTCGTCGTCGTACTGGACCAGCTGGACCTACAACACGCGGGGCGACCGCGAACAAGAGACGCAACACCTCCTGCCCGGCCAAACTGGCAGCAACACCGTTTCCACCCATGCGTACGGTGCCGCCAACAGCCAACCCCACACCCTGCAAAGCGTGACAGCCACGGGCAACAACGCCCGCAACAGCACCTACACCTACGACTCGGCAGGAAACACCCTCACCCGCAGCACCAATGCGAACGGCAACCAGACATTCACCTGGAACACCGAGGGCCGACTAACCAAGGTCGACAAGAACAACGGCGCGGCAGTATCGACCTACACCTACGGTCCTGACGGCGGACTACTCGTCCAACGAGGCCCAGGCACCGTAACGATCTATCTGCCCGGCCAGGAACTCACTCTCACCACCGCCACCGGCACCAAGACCGGCAAGAGGTACTACCCCAGCATCGGCAACGTCAGCGCCGTACGGACCGGTAGCACATCAACCGCCTACAGCTTCCTCATCGCCAACAGCAACGGCACCTCGACCCTCTCGCTCGACCGTACGGGCCAGACAGCAACCTGGAAGAGCTACACACCATTTGGCGAGACGCGCGGCACACAACCCGGTGGCTGGCCCGATACGCACGGATTCCTCGCCGCACCGACCGACGCGACTACCGGCCTCGACCTCGTAGGCGCACGCAACTATGACCCCACAATTGGGCGATTTATCAGCGCCGATCCCATTCTTGCGGGACAGGACCTCACCCAACTCGGTGGATACGCCTACGCTGGCAACAACCCGGTATCGCGAAGCGACCCATCCGGCCTATATGCAAAGCCGGGAGTGGGAGGATTTGCTCGAGCCTTCGGCAGGATGACGGCAACGGCTGCGGCGGATGCTGCTGTGAAGACGGGCATGACAAGCCCGGGACGTATTGCCTCACGCCAAGCAATACCCGTCGTCGACATCATCTTCGACGTCGCCTTCGTGGCCATCTTCGCCTACGACGTCGCGACGAACGGTGGCAGACACGGCTTCATCCGGCGCCTCGCGCCTGCGGCAGCACCAACCTCGTCCGTGACGCAACAACAGCTCAGAATGCCACCAGACGACTCCGGGGTTACAGAAACACACAAGACCGTCCATTGGAATGTGGGGCAGGTAGCCGTCTGGCTGGCCAACGCGATCCTCGCCAAGACGCCAGCGGATGTCACACCCACAGCTGACCGCAACGTCATCGTCCGCGAAATCTCAGACGGCAGCACCTCACCAGACGGCAGCGGCGGGGGTTCAGGCGGCGACGGCCCACCGCCCCCTCCTGCTCCCCCCGGCAACTGCGGCTGCGCCGGCGACGACTTCGATCCCAAGAACCCTATTAAGGTTGACAGCGCACGGCTGCAAGGGTTGCTGCAAGCGTTCTTCCATGGCGTGGGCAGCGCCGGACAAAGGGGAGACGGCAGTGCCATGGCCGCCGCGAACCACCAGGCGTTGACGGGAGAATTGGTCGAGGACGTTGACCACATCGCCTCAACTTCGCAGCTACGCTCCGGGCTGACAAACTTCCTCAAGCAAGACGTATACAAGTTGAAGAGTGGTAAGAGGGTTCCCAATGTTAGAACGCCGCGGGACGAGCAAGTCGCTAGAAGTATGATCAGGGCGGTTGATGACGGCATAGCGGGTAGGTACAACGGCCTCGACAACTATCCCGGGTTAGGACCGTGCTGATGAACGTGGAGAGCTTCGTTGCGGAACTCGTCGAACGCTTCCCAGAGTTGCGCGGAACATATGATGCTCATATTGAGAACATGGGAGGCGAGCTGCTTGCCCACGCGCTCTTTTGGGACGTTACTAATGAGGTAGTTGCGTCCTATCTTGGCGAAGCCGAGCCGCCTGCCGTTGACTGGCGTACGTTGATCTTGTTCCTTGAAGAATCCTATGCTGATGGCGACATCGACGTACGGAAGGTCATCGTGACCTCCTTTCTCCTATATCTGCCGTTTCCACAACAGCCTGGCCATGCTATTGCCACTTTCCTCGGGCCGCGCCTCGCCGAGCGGTTCCGTGTGGCGCGCCCCGATGGCTGAGTGCCGCAACTATCATGATCGCGCGGCATGCCGGCCGGGTTATACAGCCGAGCGACGTCGTCTAGGCAGGTGCTTATTTCTGGTTAGAACTCACTCAAGATAGTTTGCGATTGTTTCTATATGTGGCGGTTCGGCGGCTTATCATGAATGAGGACCTAGGGGCCCATGCGTCGATCGAAGCAATTGAAGCTCATTACCAGAAGCGCTGGGGAGATACTGACCGCGATGTCCGCCAATCCGAGGATATTGAGGTTGTAGTCCATCGCTGGCCGCTCAACACCGTTCGTAAAGGCATTTTGGTATACGCAACAGCAGGCATTGATCGTTCAAAGCATGAGGCTCATCTCAATGAGTTTCTGGTTGTGTTGTCTGAATACCGAAATGAAACCTCAACGTCGTTGGCAGATCTTTGGGTCGCCGCGAGCGGCGCAAGGCTCCGACATGGCACAACGGTGAATGTTGGCCGACCGCTCTGGAAAGGGGCGGCAATGGCAAGCTATTTAATCACCAGGCAAAGTGCAATGATTGAGGCGCTGCGTTTAGCCGAGGAATTCATGTGGAGTTCTATCGTGCAATTCCAGTGCTTGAATCGGAAGTACGACTCAAGATAGCTCGCGGCTTAGCGGCATTGCAAGCTATTTGGAAGGAGGGTCGAACGCCGTACTGGGATCCCAATCGAAGCGATCCGGTGGCTGACAGGGATATTTAGCCCAAGCGCAGCGCCGTGGGCCTATATGTACCGTCACCAGCGATTGGCATGAGAATCCGCGACGTCCGCCCCCGGCGAATGGTATGGCGGGAGGGCCATGAGGTATCGATGGCCGCGGCGGGAAGCTCGGTTGATCTTGCACCGGCGATCCGGAGCCACGCTGCTTGCTGCCCTGATCCAGAGGCGCGACGCATTCATGGTCTGGCTGACGAGATTCAGCGGTGGGTCCATGCAATATTCGACATTGAAGATGACTGGCCATTGGCGGGCGCGGTCGATCTTGGCGACGTCGCGGTCTTGAGCCTCAACGAGGCGCAACCAGACGATGATCCGTTTCAGGGCGACGACTCAGTTGCTAGGGACACCGTTGGCGGAGTGACCGACGCTGCGGTGGACGGTCAGAGTGCGGTCCGCTCATGAATGCCGTCACCACCGGTGCGGACGGGTGCAGCACGACTTCTCGGGAGAGCCGGCATCTTTCAGCCCGGCACAGAAGCGATGTGAGGGCCAATGCAGTCGGCGTCGCCGACATGGTCAATCGCGCCAGGGCGGCGGATGGTCATTTCTGAGACAGGCTGGTGTTGAGCTTTGCCCCCAGGGTGACGGTATCGTGGGGGTTCTGCATCAAGGTTTGGCTAGTGCCTTGATGATGGCGCGAGCACCGGTGCCTGCACCTTGCATTTGCTGACACGGGAGCGTGGGGCGGGTATACGGCCGAGGTCGATAACAGAGGCTCGGTGAGGTGCCCGGTGTGGCTTCGTTCGATCGGCTAGAGGTGGTCCGGGCTTGGTTACGCCTGCTGGTCTTCGTCGGTGGTTAGCACGAATCGGCGCCACCAATGTCGGGGAAGGCTTTCCAGTAGAAGGCGACTGCTGCGCCGGATCCACCATAGAGCGACGGCGATGAGGTAGATGATACCCGTCTGGCCGACCGACGGTCAGTCCACCGGATCATCCGACATGACCGGCGCTGTCTGGCGTGCGCGTTGTGCCGGTTCGCGCACGGGTTGCACGGGTAGCGGCATGCCCCGGACCAGCAGGAACTGGTTCGCGTTCTGAATGCCACGGGGAGCCAGTTGGATCACGAAGCCGGTCGGTTCGCCGACCGGCTTTCTCGTCTTATTCCGCCGTTGTGGTCGCCCGACCCCTCTCCAGCAGGTTCAGTAGGGGAGGAAGGGGGAATCACCATGACCCAGACGATGGACGCCGACGCGCCCGTCCTTGAGAAAGTCCGCGAGGTAATCGATCACGCCAAGGCCGATCAGGTCTTCGGCGCGCCGATCTCGGAGAACGGCGTGACCATCCTGCCCGCGGCCAAGATGCGCGGTGGCGGTGGGGGAGGCGGCGGCACTGGACCCGAAGACCAGGGCAAAGGCAGCGGTGGTGGGGTCGGCGTATCGGCGAAGGCGCTCGGCGTCTTCGTCGTCCGAGAGGGCCACGTCAGCTGGCGACCGGCCGTCGACGTCACCAAGATCGTGCTCGGCGGGCAGGTAGTGCTGATCACGGCACTCCTGGTCGCTCGCGCCCTGATCGGCTCCCGGCGCCAGCGGTAAGCCCGGGCGCCAGCGCTAGGCCGAGCCTCAGCGGCCGACGTCTGTCCGAGGCCGGCGCGTGTCGAGAAACGGTTTGCGTCACGGGTAGGCGCAGGCTGCTTTGCTCGCGGCGGCGTACTCGGCGGTGCTGAGCGTCGCCGACTGCGCCGCGCCCGGATAGCGCCTGGCATCGATCAACCCGGTCGGCCCGCCGCCGCCGAAGCAGGCGGCGGCGGCCACCACGACCTGCTCGCCCGGCGTCATGGACACCGACGTCGTGAACTTCTCGGTCAGCCCGAGCGGACGCCAGGCGCCGGTCGAGCGGCGTACGGCGAACCCGACGATCTCCAGGTTGTGACCGCTCGCGGTGGCCTTCAGCCCGCCGGGCTTCGCGCTGTCGGCCGAGAGCACGAGCGCGATGCCGTCCGGCACCGGCCGGCCCTTCGCGCAGGCGACCGGGGTCAACGCGGCCGGCGGGTTGCCGTGGACCAACGCGGACGGGACCACCTTGCCGTCCGGCAACACGAACCAGCGGACGTCGGGCGTACCGCCGGTGGCGTCGTGCACCCGTTGCCCCACACAGAAACCAGTGAAGCCGAGCGTGCATCCACTCGGGACGGTGGAGAGCACGGGATCGGCGAGCGAGGCGGCTGCGCGTACCGGTGCGCCCTTGCCGTAGGTCACGGCGGTGAAGGTGCGATGCGACGGCATGGCCGGGCAGCCGTTCGCGTCGGCCTTCGGCGCCGGGTCGCCGAGCACCAGGACGATGGTGGTCGCCGCCACGATCAGGGCCACGGCGCCGCCGGCCAGGACCGGCCATCGCCAGCTCCTCCGCCTGCCGGGCGCGGTGATGGGTCCTTCGTCCGGCGCCGCGTCGAGATCCGCGCCCGGTTCCGGATCAGGCTCCGCGATCTCGCGGTCCAACTGCTCCCAGCGGCGCCGCCAGGCCTCGACGTCGCCACCGCAGGCCCCCACGTACGCGAGGACGACGTCCAGCGACGGTTTGCGGAGTCCGGCCGCCGCCTCGGACAGCGTGGTGGGACTGTAGCCCGCCGTTCTGGCCAGCGAGCGATAGGTCGGATTGCCCGCCTCGATCCGGACCTTGCGAAGGTCGTACGCGAAGGACTGGAGCGGGCCGGCGAAGGGATCGACAGGATTCTCCTGACGCGCCACGACATCCTCCCAGCGTTCGGAAGGGATCATCGTGCCGAGCCGCCAGCCTGTCGTCAAGCCGATGAGCAGCGCACTGTGGATAACCCGAGGACTATCCACAGTGCACTCATTTGGTTACGGACAGGTGCCCCCCCGGGCTCGTCAGCTCAGGACGCGGACGACCGAGGCGTGTGAGCCGTACACCGAGGTCTGGTGCACGCTCGACGAACCCCGCGGCGGCGCGGCCTCCAGCATCTGGTTGTTGCCGAGGTAGATCGCCACGTGGACGCTCACCCCGCCGGAGAACCAGAAGATGAGGTCGCCCGGCTTGCGCTGGCTGTACGGCAGGACCCGGCCGGATCCCCACTGGCTGCCGGTGTTCGGGCCGATGTCGACGCCAGCCCCGACCCAGTACGCGTACAGCGTGTAACCGGAGCAGTCGAAGCCGTAGCGATTGTAGTCGATGTGGCCACCCGGGCTGGGCGAGCTGATGCCGCACGAGGGCCCGCCCTTGCCGCCGCCGCCCCACGAGTAGGACAGGCCCTTGCCGGTCATGGCCTTGGCCGCGGCGATGACCCGGGCGACCTTCTGCGCGGCGGTGCCGGCCGTCGAACCCTTCGTGCCGCCGATCCGGCCGTGCCCGTCCCGGCAGTCGCCGTAGTGCGAGCCCGTGCCGGTGCTCGTCGACGGCCCGCCGGTCGGCTTGTCGTCGTCGCAGCGCGCCATGTCCGACACGAAGCCGTCGGTGCCCGTCTTCAGGTAGTAGTCGGCGACCCACAGCCCGTCGCTCGTCTTGTCCCAGATGTAGGACCCGTACGCGTACGCGCCGTACGCCTGGCAGACGACGCGCACCTTGCTGCCGGACGCGTACGTCTTGACCTCGGCCGACGAAGTCGACTTCGACTTGCGTCCGGCGAGGTCCACCTTGGCCGGGAAGGTCGTGCCACCGGTCGCGGCGGCCGTCGGGCTGGGTGACGCCACCGGCGTGCCCGCGCACTTCGGTACGCCCGGCGTGAAGTTGTCGAAGCCGGTCTTCAGGTAGTGGTCGGCGACCCAGAGGTTGTCGACCGTCTTGTCCCAGATGTTCGAGCCGTAGGCGTTGGCCCCGATCGTCTGGCAGGTGATGTAGACGGTGCTGCCGGCGGCGTACGTCTTGACCTCCTTGGCCGAGACGGACTTGGCGTCCCGCCCGGCGAGGTCCACGGAGGCCTTGAAGCCGAAGCGCGCGGGGGCCGTGTCGGTGCAGCGGGCGATCCCAGGCGCGAAGTTCTTCTCGGTGCCCGTCTTCACGTACGCGTCGGGGACGTAGACGCCGTCGTCGGTCTTGTCCCAGATGGTCGACCCGTACGCGACGGAGCCGGTGATCTGGCAGACGATGACGACCTTCTCGCCCTTGCGGTACATGTTCTCCTCGACCACCCGGGCGGTGAGCGACGGCCCGGCCCGGCCGTTGAGATCGGCGGTCGCCGGGTACGCCTTGCCGCTCTGGGCGAGGTCGGTGCAGCGGGCGACGCCGGGGGCGAAGCCGTCGGTGCCCGTCTTGACGTACGCGTCCGGCACGTAGACGCCGTCGGAGGTGCGATCCCAGATCGCCGACCCGTACGCCATGTCGCCGCGGTCCTGGCAGACGACCTTGATGGTCGCGCCGGCCTTGTACATGTCCTTCTTGACGACGTTGGCGTCCATCGAGGCGCCGTCACGTCCGTTCAGCGTCTCCTTGGCGGTGAACGAGACCGCCGAATGCGTCGCGGCGGCGGCCTTGCCCTCGGCCACGAAGGTCATGTCGGCGGCGGCGTCGTCGGCCACCGCGCTCGGCTCGGCCGAGGTGGGGGTGAAGGTCGCCGGATCCCCGCCAGATCTCAGCGCGACCGCCGTGCCGACGGCCACCGCGAGAACGGCGGCGGAACCGATGAGGAACCAGGGTTTCTTGAGCACATTTGCCACGCGTCGTTTGTAGACCGGACTGCGGCGCGCAGGAAGCCCCTGACCTGCCGATCAATCAATTCCGACCAACGGACGCCCCACCTCTCCGCGCTGCGCTCCGGCTTGGGCGCTCCTCTCCGCGCTGCGCCCCGGCTTGAGCGCTCCTCTCCGCGCTGCGCTCCGGCTTGAGCACTGGATCAGGGTTCTCGGTCGAATCTTGGCCCAAGATTCGACACAGAACCCTGATCCAGTGCTCAACAGCCGGCGGCAGCGCCCACTAGTCGGCGCAGGCGGCGCGGGCGGCGCGGGCGGCGCGGGCGGCGCAGGCGACGCGGACCGCAGCCGCGCGCTGACGCTGGGAAGCGATAACGATTCCGATAATTTCCGGAAGGTCATTGACGTGTTGTTCGGCACCCTCAATACTGGGGTCGCTTCCATTGATGCGCGCCTGTCCGCTCCTCGCCGACCAGCGCGAACGCCCCATCAACGCAGGGAGGAACAATGCCATTCCGTACCCGCCGGCTCGGTGCAGCGACGCTCGCGCTGACCGCGCTGGCCGGTTTCACCGTCAGCCTCTTGTCGGCTCAGCCCGCCGCGGCCGCCGATCCGTTGCGTACGCTCGCGGCGGCCAAGGGCAAGTTCATCGGGACCGCCGTCGCGACCAGTCCGCTGGCCAACGAGACGGCGTACCGGACGATCGCGGCTCGGGAGTTCAATCAGGTCACCGCCGAGAACGCGATGAAGTGGGACGCCACCGAGCCGAGCGACAACCAGTACAACTTCATCGGCGCCGATCAGGTGGTCGCCTTCGCCCAGGCGAACAACCAGATCGTCCACGGGCACACGCTCGTCTGGCATTCGCAGACGCCGAGCTGGGTGCAGAGCCTCTCGGCGACCGCGATGAAGGCGGCCATGCTGGACCACATCGCGACCGTGGTCGGCCACTTCGCGAACAACTCGGCGGTCCAGTCCTGGGACGTCGTCAACGAGGTGTTCGACGAGAGCGGCGGCTACCGGACCAGCTTCTGGTACAACACGCTGGGTTCGAGCTTCATCGCCGACGCCTTCCGGGCCGCGCGGGCCGCCGACCCCGACGCCAAGCTGTGCATCAACGACTACAACGTCGAGGGGATCAACGCCAAGTCGACGGCGATGTACAACCTGGTGTCGACGTTGAAGTCGCAGGGCGTCCCGATCGACTGCGTGGGATTCCAGTCGCATCTGGCCACCCAGTACGGCTTCCCGGGCCAGGTCACCGAGAACGTCGCCCGGTTCGCCGCGCTCGGGGTGCAGGTCCGCTTCACCGAGCTGGACGTCCGCATCGTGCTGCCGGCCGACGCCACCGAGATCACCACGCAGAACCAGTACTACACGAACATCATCAACGCCTGCCTGGCGTCGACGGCCTGCCCCGGCGTGACGATCTGGGGCTTCACCGACAAGTACTCGTGGGTGCCCGACACCTTCCCCAGCGAGGGTCAGGCGCTCATCTACGACGCCAGCTACAACGCCAAGGCGGACTACACGGCGATCGCGACCGCGTTGGGCGGCACGCCCAGTGGTGACACCACCGCGCCGAGCGCGCCGACCAACCTCACCGCGTCCGGCACCACGTCGAGCGGCACGACGTTGTCGTGGACGGCGTCCACGGACAACACCGCCGTCACCGGCTACGACATCCTTCGCGCGCCCGGCGCCAGCGGCGGCACGTTCGCCGTCGTCGGCAGCTCGACGTCGACGTCCTATGCCGACAGCGGGCTCTCCGCGTCCTCGACCTACCGCTACCAGGTCCGGGCGAAGGACGCGGCCGGCAACCTCTCGGCCGTCTCGGCCACGGTCAGCGTCACCACGCCGGCCGGCGGCGGCGGACCCGGCGGCTGCTCGGCCGTGGGGACCACGCAGACGCAGTGGCAGGGGGGCTACGTGATCCAGCCGGTCACGGTGACCAACACCGGCTCGGGCCAGATCACCTCCTGGACCGTGACCTTCACGCTGCCCGCGGGCCACACGATCACCGGCTCGTGGAACGCGGTGCTCACGGTCAGCGGCCAGACCGTGACCGCCAAGAACGCGAACTACAACGGCACGCTGGGGGCCGGTGCGAGCACCTCCTTCGGCTTCCAGGTCGCCCGGCCCACGAGCAACACGGCATTGCCCAGCGGGTACGCCTGCGCAGCGTCCTGATCGGCAACGCGCCGGCGGTGTCCCCGGGCACCGCCGGCGCGCTCGCCGACCGCTTGTCCCGCCGGCGTCGCCCCGCACGCCGGCTCTCCACGGAAGAGGTGATCATGCAAACCCGCGTGAAAGCCCTGCTCGCCCACGTCACCGCCGCCCTGGTCGCGGTGACGGCGGCGATGATCAGCGCCCCGCCCGCCCAGGCGGCGACGCTCACCGAGGTCACCGGCTTCGGTACCAATCCCACCAACCTGCGGATGTACCTCTACGTCCCCGACACCGTGCGTACGCGGCCCGCCGTGCTGCTCGCCCTGCACTACTGCACCGGCACCGGACCGGCCTTCTACTCCGGTACGCAGTTCGCGTCCCTGGCCGACCAGTACGGCTTCATCGTCATCTACCCGTCGGCGACCCGCAGCGGCAGCTGCTGGGACGTCTCGTCGCCGCAGGCGTTGTCGCACAACGGCGGCAGCGACCCGGTGGGGCTGATGTCGATGGTCACCTACGTGCTCCAGAACCGTGGGGCCGACGCCAGCCGCGTCTACGTCACCGGGGCCTCCTCCGGCGGCATGATGACCAACGTCATGCTGGGCGACTACCCGGACGTCTTCAAGGCCGGGGCGTCGTTCATGGGCGTACCGTTCGGGTGCTTCGCCACGACCGACGGCTCCAGCTGGAACAGCGCCTGCGCCAACGGCACCATCACGAAGACGCCACAGCAGTGGGGCGACCTCATACGCACGGCGTACCCGGGCTATTCCGGGGCGCGCCCCCGGATGCAGATCTGGCACGGCACCGACGACACCACGCTGCGCTACCCGAACTTCGGGGAACAGGTCAAGCAGTGGACCAACGTCCTCGGCGTCAGCCAGACCCCGGTCTCGACCGACACCCCGCAGTCGGGCTGGACCCGGACGCGCTACGGGGCCAACAGCGTCACGGCACCGGTCGAGGCGATCAGCGTGCAAGGCGTCGGGCACAGTCTGCCGCTGAGCGGGCAG
The DNA here is from genome assembly GCF_040682475.1 of Hamadaea sp. NPDC051192. Lineage (NCBI taxonomy): Bacteria > Bacillati > Actinomycetota > Actinomycetes > Micromonosporales > Micromonosporaceae > Hamadaea > Hamadaea sp. NPDC051192. The sequence goes on along the minus strand of NZ_JBFBAZ010000018.1, from coordinate 48,812 downwards.
GCCGCGATGGCGGTCGCCTTCTTCGGCCTGAACGTCCAGCCCACGTCCTCGCCGTCGACGTCGCCGTCGCCGTCGCCGTCGACGTCGCCGTCGACGTCGCCGTCGACGTCGCCGTCGACATCCCCGTCCACGTCTCCGACGACCTCGCCGCAGCCCGGCGGGGGCTGCAAGGTCGTGGACACGGTCAACGCCTGGAACACCGGCCTGACCTCGGACATCGCCATCACCAACACCGGCACGACGGCGATCAGCGGCTGGACGCTGACCTTCACGCTGCCGTCCGGGCAGGCCATCACCAGCGGCTGGAACGCGACCTACGCGCCGACCAGCGGCGCGGTGTCGGCCCGCAACGTCAGTTACAACGGGACCATCGCGCCGGGCGGCTCGACGAGCATCGGCTTCCAGGCCACCCACACCGGTAACACCGCCAAACCGGCGTCGTTCGCGCTCAACGGCGTGACCTGCACCGTCGGTTAGGCGCCGCGGACAGCGAGGTCCCGGGAAGCGTCCACCCGGGACCTCGCCTCGCGGCGTCGATCAGGCGCGCTGCTACGGCTTGGCGGGCTTCTTCGTCCCGAACAGCCAGGCCTGGAACACCGCGTCGAGCTGTTTGCCGGAGACCTGCTCGGCGAGCGTGACGAACTCGTCCGTCGTCGCTACGCCGTCCGCCTTCTGCTCGGCCCACTTCTTCAGGATCTCGAAGAACGCCTTGTCGCCGACCGCCTTGCGCAGCGCGTGCAGTGCCATCGCGCCCCGGTCGTAGGGCGAGTCGCCGAACAGCTCCTTCTTGCCCGGCTTGGCCGGAGGCGTACGCCAGATCGACGCGTCGGAGTTCTTGTAGACATTGTCGAAGATCGCCTGAGCGGTGGACTCGTGCTTGTGCTCGGCCCACAGCCACTCCGCGTACGAGGCGAACCCCTCGTTCAGCCAGATGTCCTGCCAGGTCTTGACCGAGACACTGTCGCCGAACCACTGGTGGGCCAGTTCGTGCACCACGACGCTGTCGTTCACGCCGCGCCGGAAGAACCCGGCCGAGTAGACCGGCCGGCTCTGACATTCGAGCGCGAAGTGGAGGTCGTCGTCCTTCACCACCACGCCGCCGTAGGAGTCGAACGGGTACGCCCCGAAGACCGACTCGAGATAGTCGGCGATCGCGACGGTGTGGCTCATGGAGGTGTCCGCCGCCCCCTTGGCGAGCTGCTTCGTCACGCCGAGCACGACCGGCTTGCCCTTGTGGGTGGAGTTCACGACGCGGTAGTCGCCGATGGCGAGCGTGGTCAGATAGCTGGCCATCGGCTTGCTCTCCGACCATTTCCAGGTCGTCCAGCCCGCCTCGGTCTGCTGCGGCCCCGGTACGCCGTTGCTGATGGCGGTCAGCCCCGCCGGGACGGTGACCTGCACGTCGTAGGTGGCCTTGTCCTGCGGATGGTCGTTGACGGGGAACCACAGGCTGGCCGATTCGGGCTCACCGACCACGAACGCTCCATCGGCGGTGTGGAAGAAGCCCATCTTGCCGACCTCGGGATCGGTCACCGAGCCCGGTACGCCGTCGTAGACGACGCGTACGGTGAACTTCACGCCGGTCGCCAAGCCGTGGTCCGGGGTGATCACGAGCTCGTTGCCCGTGCGGGTCTGCGTCGCGGGCTTCTCGTCCACGGCGACCGACCGCACCGTCATACCGCGCAGATCGAGATTGAACGTCGACAGGTCGGCGGTCGCCGCAGCGGTCACCGTCACGTCGCCGTTCAGCCGATTCGTCTTCGGGTCGTACTTGACCTTGATCGCGTACGACGCGACGTCGTAGCCGCCGTTGCCATAGGTCGGGTAGTACGGATCCCCGATGCCGGCCGCACCCGCCTGGAAGTTCAGGCTCGGCGTCGGCGTCGGCGACGCGGCCGGCGCGGACGAGGCGGACGTCGGCGAACCCGTGTCGTGGCTGGTGCACCCGGTCGCGGTCGCGGCCAACGCCGCCGCCGCGAGGGCAGCCCAAACCGTCTTCCCCCGTGTGTTCAACTCTTCCTCCTGGTCGAACGAAGTCCGCCGAGCACTCGGCGGACTTCGAGGAGGTTAAGCCGATGAGATCACACCCGGATCACGGTCACTGACCAGCGCGGGCGGTGCTGTCCCGGACGACCAGCTCGGTGGCCAGCTCGACGCGCGGGCTCTCGACCTCCTCGCCCCGGGCCAGCCGGAGCACGGTACGCGCGGCGAGCATCCCCATCTCGGCCAGCGGCTGCCGGACGGTGGTCAGCGGCGGCGACGCCCAGCGGGCCTCGGGCAGGTCGTCGAAGCCGACCACGCTGATGTCGTCCGGCACGCGCAAACCCTTACGGCGTACGGCTTCGTAGACGCCGAACGCCATCTGGTCGCTCGACGCGAACACCGCCGTCGGCGGGTCCGGCAGTTCCAGGAGCGCGGTTCCGCTGGTGAAGCCGGACTCGTGGTAGAAGTCGCCCGGCTGGATCAGGGAGTCGTCCACCTCGATCCCGGCGGCCTCCAGCCCGGCGCGGTAGCCGTCCAGCCGGGCGCGGCTGCACAGCAGGCGACGCGGTCCGGCGACGAAGCCGATCCGCCGGTGGCCCAGTGAGATCAGGTGCTCGGTCGCGGCCAGCCCGCCCGCCCAGTTGGTCGCGCCGATGGTGGGCACGTCGAACGACGGCACCCCGGCCGGGTCGATGACCACCAGGTGCACGTCGAGCCGCCGCAGTTCGGCCTGCACGGGCGGGTCGAGCACCGAGGTGACCAGGATGACGCCGTCGCTGGCCCGGGCGCGCAGGTTCTGTAGCCACTGCCGGGTCGACGAGGTACGCCGGTGGATGGCGGACACCACGGTGCCCGCCCCGCTGGTGTGGGCGACGTCCTCCACCCCGCGGATGATCTCCACCGCCCATGGGCTGTCCAAGTCGTTGAAGACGAGGTCGATCAGGTCCGCCCGATCGCGCGTACGCCCGGTGCGCCGCCGGTATCCGTGTCGCCGCAACAAGTCCTCGACGCGCTGGCGCGTCTCGGGCGCCACATCCGCTCGCCCGTTCACCACCCGCGACACCGTCGGCACCGAGACGCCGGCCTCCCGTGCGATCGCGGTGATGGTGATCCTCTGCTCGTCCGCCGCCACTACCTGTCTCCTCATCATTCGTCGGTTCAGCGTACGACCGGAATGTTGCGGAAGGCCACGGCCGCCCCAGTGAGCCGAAGTTTCGGAGGACTATCGTAAATTTTCGGTCCCATGACGTACGCTATGTCGGCCCGTCGGTCCGTCACAAGCGTTGCCAGGACGAAAACTCGGGCCAAAAGTTCCGGAAGACAGGCAGGAGCCGCATGCTCACGGACAAGGCCACCGGCGACACCGCCCGCGAAATCTGGCAGGACGTCGCCCGACCGGCCGCCGACCGGGCCGCCGATCTGCTCGCCCGGATGACCCTCGAGGAGAAGGTCGCCCAGCTGGGCTCGGCCTGGGTGGCATCGTCGCCGAACCCGGGCGCCGAGGTGGCGCCGCACCAGTACGAGTTCGCCGAGCCGACCATCGACTGGGCCAAGCTGGTCCAGCACGGCCTCGGCCAGCTCACCCGGCCCTACGGCACCGCTCCGGTCGAGCCCGTCGACGGCGCGCAGTGGCTGCGCCGCCGCCAGGCCGAGATCGTCGAGGCCAGCCGCTTCGGCATCCCCGCCCTCATCCACGAGGAGTGCCTCGTCGGGTTCATGACCTGGCGGGCCACCGTCTTCCCGACGCCGCTCGCCTGGGGCGCCACCTTCGACCCGGCGCTGATCGAGCTGATGGCCACGCACATCGGCGCGACGATGCGGTCCGCCGGAGTCCATCAAGGACTCGCGCCGGTCCTCGACGTCGTCCGCGACCCCCGCTGGGGCCGGACCGAGGAGACCGTCGGCGAGGACCCGTACCTCGTGGCCACCGTCGGCTCGGCCTACGTGCGCGGCCTCCAGCAAGCCGGGATCATCGCCACCCTCAAGCATTTCGCGGCCTACTCGGCCTCGCGCGCCGGGCGCAACTTCGGCCCGGTCGCGGTCGGCCCCCGCGAACTCGCCGACGTGCTCCTGCCGCCGTTCGAACTCGCGCTGCGCGAGGGCGCCGGCTCCGTCATGCACTCGTACGCCGAAATCGACGGAGTGCCGGCCGCGGCCGACGTCCGCCTGCTCACCGGACTCCTGCGCGACGAGCTGGGGTTCACCGGCACCGTCGTCGCCGACTACTTCGGGGTGTCGTTCCTCCAGACCCTGCACGGTGTCGCCGCCGACCCGGCGGACGCGGCAGCGCTCGCCCTGGCCGCCGGCGTCGACGTCGAACTGCCCGCCACCCGCTGCTACGGGGAACCACTGCTGGACGCCGTACGCTCCGGCGCGATCCCCGAAACGCTGATCGACCGCGCCGCGGATCGCGTACTGCGGCAGAAGATCGACCTCGGCCTGCTCGACCGGCTGGACCCGCCCACCGCCGTCGACTTCGACCCGGCTGCCAGCCGAGACCTGGCCCGGCGGGTCGCCGAGGAATCCGTCGTGCTGCTCGCCAACGACGGCACCCTCCCACTCCGGGCCGCCAAGATCGCCCTCGTCGGCCCGTACGCCGACGACGTGGCCGCGATGCTGGGCTGCTACTCGTTCGCCGCCCACCACGGCCGCCAAGCCGACCCGGGCGTGGACGTGCCGACGCTGCGGACGACGTTGCCCGCCGAACTCCCAGCGGCCACCTTCACCGACGACGTCGCCGACGCCGACGTCTGCGTAGCCGTCGTGGGGGACACCTCGGGACTCTTCGGCCGGGGCACCACCGGCGAAGGCTGCGACGTCGAAGACCTCAGCCTTCCCGGCGACCAGGACCGGTTCCTGAGCGAACTGCTCGACATCGGAACCCCGGTCGTCCTCGTCCTGCTGACCGGACGGCCCTACGCGCTCGGGGCGTACGCCGACCGCTGCGCGGCGATCGTGCAAGCCTTCCTCCCCGGCGAAGAAGGCGCCTCCGCCGTCGCCGGAGTGCTCAGCGGACGGGTCAACCCCTCCGGCCGCCTCCCGATCGGCATCCCGCGCGGCCCCGGTGGACAGCCTGCGGCGTACCTGGGACCCCGATTGGCCCACCGCACCGGCGTCAGCAGCGTCGACCCCACACCCCTGTACGCGTTCGGCTACGGTTTGGCGTACACGTCCTTCAGCTGGAGCGACGTGACCCCAGCCGAACCCACCGAGCTGGCCGCCGACGAGCCGATCACGGTGTCCCTGACCGTGACCAACGACGGCGACCGACCCGGCGCGGAGATCGTGCAGCTCTACCTCCACGACCCGGTGGCGCAGGTCACCCGGCCGGTCCAACGCCTCGTCGGGTACGCCCGCGTGCCCCTCGACGCCGGACGATCAGCCCGAGTCAGCTTCCGCTTCCACCCCGACCTCGCCGCGTTCACCGGCCTGGACGGCCGCCGCGTCGTCGAACCCGGCGACCTCGAACTCCGCCTCGCCGCCTCCAGCACCGACCTCCGGGCGACGATCCCGCTCCACCTCACCGGCCCCGAACGAGTGGTCGGCCACGATCGGGTCATGGTCGCCGACGTGACCCTGGGGGTTCGCTGACCCCCTTCCCAAGGGCCAGGGTTATCCATGCGATCTTGGGTCTGGATCGCATGGATAACCCTGCTCCGCTGAAAAGCACGGGACGGTGGATGAAATCGGCTGGCCCCGACGGCTACTCTAGGGACCACGCGAAGGTCAACCGGCCCGCCCGGCCGACCGCCGTGCCAGGGGCCGTAGCTCAGCCGGTCAGAGCAGGGGACTCATAATCCCTCGGTCGCGGGTTCGAGCCCCGCCGGCCCCACTTCACCATGTTGAGCTGGGCAAGTCTGCTTGGCGTGTGTCGGTATGCGAAGGAATTCAGCCGCTGGGCGCTAGCCAGATGACGCCGTCCGGGCCAGGAAGCTGGTCGGCGGCGAGTAGTGCTTCGAGGGCGTCGCCCAGTCGAACGAGTCCGTTGGTGGTGCGGGGGAACCTTTGAGAAGACACGAAGACGAGGCCGGCATGGGTCGCCCCCTGGGCGGCGAGGCGGGCGAAGTCGCTGATGTTCTCGGTCACTACGCAGCGGCTGTTGCGCGCTGCCCACGCCAAGACGTCGTCGTCGGACCTGGAGGCGAGACCGACTTCGACGTCCAGTGCAGCAAGCACGTCGTAACCCTTGTCGCGTAGTCGCTTCGCTAGCGCGGGCGGGTACATCTCGTCGAGTAGTACTCCGGTCAGGGCTTCCGTCGTAGAAGCGCCTGTTGGGCTGCCCACAGCTGCTCCTCTCGCTCGGACACCTCGACGTTGCTGGCGATGCGCTCGTCGATCTCGTCCGAATAGGCAGCGTAGTAGCGGAGTGCGACACTGACTCGAACCGAACTCAGACCGGTAACGGCGGCGAGCTCGGAGGCGAGGGCGTTCCCGTTCAGGTCGGGACTCTCCGTGCGGATGGCGTTGAGCGCCGCGATGACCTCCCAGACATCCGGACCACCCGCTAGTGCGGCTCGGCGGCCGGCTGGACCGGGGCGGAAGACGATGCCGGGATGTTCGTACGCACGCAGCGACTCGTCGATGAACATGTTGGCGACCGACGAGGAGGACGAGCCCGGGTGCTCCTTGACGTACTTGTCCAGCCGGGAGAGCACCTCTTCATCGAACCGCACAGAACGCGGAGCAGTCATGACTACAGCGTAGTCGATCGTAGTTTGCTGAGCGAGGAGTTTCGCGAACCCAAGCCGCATGCGAGTCAGCCGCCGGCATCGGTGGGCTGACAGGGGGTGCCATGATCCTGTGGTGGCGCGCACGACCGACTCTTCGAATCGTGGCCTGTCCCTGGTGGGATACCTGGTCGCAGGTGCTCTGTGGGTCAGCTTGATCGGCTGCTTCCGGGGCGTCTTGGGTGACGGGGGTGTCGCCGAGTCAGCAGCCGTCGGAGCTTTGACGGGACTTCCGATCGGCCTGTCGTGGTACGTGGAGGCGCGACGGGCACGGCGGTACCGCTCGTCCGTTGACCCGGACGCTCGATCACTACGCCCGCCTGAGCCGTCGGCTGCGGCGAAGCCCTGGCACGGAAGCCGCCGCTATCGGCATTCAGTCGGGCTCCGCGCCTTCATGATGACGAGTGCCTTGATCGGCTCGGCTGTCGCAGTCTGGGCCACCTTCGCGCCCGACGCCGCCCCCGCTGGCATCGCGGTCGGTCTTTGGGGCTTGGCGGCTGTCCCGGTCGCCTTCGTCTGGAGCCTCCACATGACGTTCACCGAAGTTGGCGCCGACGGTCTCGTTGTCCGTACACCGATCCGAAAGCAGGCGATCGGATGGAACGAACTGGACTTCGTTCGATGGCAGCGGGAGGAGAGCCATGACGTCTTGGTGTTCCGCACCATCGACGGCCGGGAGGTCAAAGCTGCTGGTGTCGCGGTCGCTGCGACCGGGCAGGGCGAGCGACGGATGCTGCGGCTGCGGGACGCTGTGCAGACGGCGTGGGCAGCTGGTTCGGCGCTTCGGCAGCGTCGCAGACTTGTGATCCGCCTGGCCGAGGTGCTCAGGGCGCGTCGGGCTCAGATGGCGCCGACCGAGTGCGAGGTACCGGGCACGATGTGCGCAAGATGTCCCCGTGCTCACAGCGGAGCTGCGTCAGGAGCGGGCTCCGCTACCTGCCGGCAGAGCGATGATGTCGCACCTTCGCCGCTCGAACAGCCAGTGGAGGGGCCAGTGACGAAGATGGGTCGGTTCGCATTCTGACGCTGCGGGCCGACAAATGTCCGATTTGCCCTCTAGGCTCGAACTAAATGATCTTGCGGGCCGCAGTCTCGGCCGGAGATCGAGATGAAGGCGTCGCTCGGGTGTCCGTCGCCACCCAGGTGAGCTCCCAGGTCTTGCCGCTGTCGGCGGAGTAGGACTGCTCGAAACGCGCCGAGTCGTCGCTGATCTTCAGGATGACGAAGCGGACGAGGATCGCACGTCCGCGTAGCGTGTCGACGCCGAAGAACTCGCCTCGTTCTTCGGTGAACTCACCGAATGTCGGTGGGGTGAGCAAGCCGTCGCCCATGTTGGCGAAGTTCAGGCTCCACTGCCGAGCCTCGGGACTGTAGAGCCGTAGCGAGACGCCCTGAATCCGGCCCGACGCGCCCGCGACGTCCAGCTCGACGAGATTGGAGCCGCCTTCACAGAAGGAATGAACAACCGACGTCCCGGCGAACTCGATCCACGTCGCCTCAGGCGAGAAGGCACCCCTCAGCACCCTGACATGGGTCGCCCAAGTGCCGATCTCCCAATCGAAATCCCGGCTGCCGTCGCGACTCATCGTCCACACCCACCGATCCGATGGACGGCCTCGTCGACGACGAGCCGGTCGTAATGGTCAAGCATCGGCATCAGCAGCCCTTCAGCGCGTGCACCTCGGCTTGCGGCGGTAAGCCCTCGCGGTCACCCTAGCGGACCGGGCTTCTGTCGGTGCACCATGCTTAGGAGGGCTTCGGCGCGGTTGGGTTCAGGCTGGGGAAGTCGGGTACGAGTGGCTGCGAGGCAGGCGGGGCTGCCGCTTGAGCTGGCACAGGCTCCGCTGCGGACGCTACGCCCACGGGACGTCACGGTCTACGCCCATGCGCGCCCGCAGCTTGCCCGGCTCGCCGAAAGCGGACTGCTTCACCGGCTCGCCCCTGGCTTCTACGCGGTCGTTCCCCAAGACCGTGTCGGTGGCAATTGGCTTCCATCGCTCGAAGGTGTCGCGGCCGGGATCGCTGCCGTCGAGTTCGGTGTCGGCCGCTATGCGTTGATGGGGATGACCGCGGCGCGCCTTCATCGCGCCGTCCCTCGGGCCATCGCAGTGGCGAGCGTCGCCGCTCCCCGGCGGAGGGAGTCGCTGAGGCTCACCGACCGCCCGGCGACGATCCGATTCTTCGTGCGCGACATTGATGTGATGCAGGCAGAAACGCTGCAGACGGACATGGGCCCCTGCCTCGTGACCACGCCGGAGCAGACGGTGCTCGACCTTGCGCATCTCGCCGTCGGTGACGACTCACCGCAGGAGGCCGAGTCGGCGATCCGCGCGCTGCTCCCTCGTTGCGATCGGGAGACGCTCGACGAGATCGCTGCGGGTCAACGGCTGAAGCGTGCGTTGGATCGCGTTCTCAGGCTGGAGACGACGAGATGAATGAGTCACGCCGGTCCGGTGATCAACGCCCAGGTCAGAGACGCATTCTGAAGCGGAATCGCACCAATCCTGGGGCTCGTGGCGGTCCGCGCGCTCGCATGAATGCGGGCCGGTATCGGGCGCCTGGGCATGCCGTGAGATCGAAGTCGACCCGTCCTACCGGAATGCCGAGATGTGGTCGCGGACCCAGTCGGCGAAGGTGCGTGGCGCGCGGCCGAGTAGCTGCTCGACAACGGGGCTGACCTCCTGCTCGGCCGGTGTCGGCTCGCCGAGGACGGCGAGCGTGGTCTCGACCGCCCACTCGGGCATGAACCGCAGCATCTGTGCGCGTGCCTCGTCGCGGGTCTGCTCGATGAACTGGATGTGCCCGCCGAGTGCCTCGCCGATCGCCTTGGCGCGCTGTCGCGGCGTACTGATCGCCGGCCCGGTCAGCTCGTAGATCGCTCCGGCGTGTCCGTCGTCGCCTAACGCGATAGCGGCGACTTCGGCGATGTCGGAGGGATCTACCGTCGGCATGCCGACGTCACCGAACGGCGTGATGACCGTCCGTTGATGACGGATCGAATCCGCCCAGGCGTACGCGTTGGAGTTGAATCCGCCGGGCCGCAGAACGGTCCAGTCCAGGCCCGATTGCTGTACGGCGTCCTCGGTGGAGCGCATCAGGACGCCGTGAGAGTGAGAATCGGGGCGAGTGCGGACCCCTTGCGACGACAGCAACACGACCCTGGTCACTCCGGCCGACGTGGCCAGGCTCAGGATGTCCTGCGGCTTCAGGATCTCGGCGCTATTGCTGCCGTCGTGGAGGAAGAGGGCTTCGGCGTTGTCGAAGGCGGGCCGCAGGCCCCGCAGGTCGGTGAGGTCCGCGGCGACGACGCGTACGCCCTCCGGCACGGCATCTTCACGGATGTGGCGGGACACGGCGGTCACCTTGTGTCCGGCGGCTGTGAGTGCTCGGACGAGCGGCCGGCCGACGTTGCCGGTCGCTCCTGTAACGACGATCATCGAAAGTTCTCCTGGTCAGAGCGGTCCGTTCGGGGCCTGGCGGCCGGGACGGGATGACGCTAACACCGCCGATATAGTAGGTACCTAGGAGAAAGTGACTATGCCGAAGGGATGTACATGCCGACCAAGCCGACCTGGACCGCACGAACGTCGACCGGCCCCGAGGATGCATGCCCGATCGGTCCGGTCGTAGACATCGTGTTCAGCCGATGGACCACGCCGATCCTGTGGAGTCTCCATGAACACGGCCGTCAGCGCTTCGTCGAGCTGGAACGGCGGATCAGCACGATCACGCCGAAGGTGTTGACTCAGCGGCTGCGCCAACTCGAACGGGACGGCCTGATCGTGCGCACCTATCATCCCGAAGTCCCGCCTCGAGTCGAGTACGAGATCAGCGATCTCGGCCGTAGCCTCGCACCGCTCTTCGCGCACCTGGCGACCTGGGCGAGCACCAACCTCGACACGGTGGAGCAGTCCCGGCACGATTACGACGCCAAGGCGGCCCGATAGCCGGAACGCCGTCACCGCCGGGCCGGTTTCGGGCAGCGCGACCCGTTAGCATCTCGACATCCAAAGTCGACAGAGGGAATCGAGATGTCACGCCTGCGCCTGCTCATCCCGCTGACGCTGCTGGCCGTCGTCGCGGCCGGATGCACGACGCCGCAACCGGAACCGGAGCCGACGCCGTCCGGACCGGCGGCTGAGGTGGTCGCGCCGGACTACGTCCGCATGGCCCAGAACTCGCCGAGCGAGGCCAGCCCGCTGCTGCGGCAGAAGCATCCGCTGACTCCGGCCGACGCGGCGATCATCGGTCCCGAGTACGCCGTGGCCTTCGACTGGACGGCGACGGTGTCGCGGATCGACGAGGACGACGCGACCCGGATGGGTCTGCCAGGGGCCATCGCCGCGCCGTCGGGTGCCGAGTTCTTCCTGGTTCACGTGGCGCAGCCGTCGCCGCGTCCCGTCGGCAAATCCGGCGCGTTGACGCCCGCGACGCAGGTGGTCGTGGCCGGACAGGCGCGGCCGTTGTCCGTCCGTTTCGGCCGCAACGGCGTACTCGTCATCTCTGCTCCCACGGGCGCGCCGGTTCTGCTGAAGATGACCGACAAGGGGCGTACGCAGACCCTCGATCTGCGTACGGGGAAGCGGGGTTCGGATGCGAACCCGTTGTTCTACACCCGCTATGCCATGAAGGACTTCGACGTCCGGACGAATATCCGGCCGCCGGAACCGGGCCGGATCGGGATGTCGGGCTCGCTGGCCCTGCTGCCCTGGACCGAGGACCGTGGCTGGGCGCCTTCCGGCAAGGCGTGGCTGCATTTCGAGGGGTCGCTGTATCAGCTGCTCGCCGACACCGACGGCCCCGTGACCCTGGACCTGTCGCGGAGCATCACCGTCATGGCGGGTGGGAAGGCGTACCCGGCTCCGGCGGAGAAGCGGCAGCTCTCCGAAGCGCTGAACAACACCCCTACTTCCGAATCGCTGGACATCGAGGTGCCGGTCGGCTTCCGCACCGGCGTACTTCGGCTGAAGCCCGTCGTGACCTGCGGTGACTGCCATCCCGGTACGCAGTCCAGCGTAGGCGTGACCTTGGTGGCGTCGCCCGTGCCGATGGAGCCGTGACGCCACGCTGGCCGGCCCCGATAGCGGGCCGGATCTCGCATGAGCGGCCATTATGAGGGAATTGGGCAGCAACTGGCCTGACTGCCGAGGAAGGGAACGCCGACGATGTCAGTCACCCGAGTCCACAACTTCTCCATCTCGCTCGACGGGTTCGGCACCGGTGAGGGGCTGAGCCTGGACGCCCCGTTCGGTCACGCGGGCGAACGGCTGCACGAGTGGATGTTCGCCACCCGGTTCTGGGGCGAGATGGTCGGCCAGCCCGGCGGTGGCCGCGGCGTCGACAACGCCTTCGCCCAGCAGCATGGTCCCGGTATCGGCGCCGAGATCATGGGCGCCGGAAAGTTCGGCTACCCGGGATGGCACAAGGACCCGGAGTGGCAGGGCTGGTGGGGCCCCAACCCGCCGTTCCACACGCCGACCTTCGTCCTCACCCACCACACGCGCGAGCCGATCGACATGGCGGGCGGCACGACGTTCTACTTCCTCGACACCTCGCCGGCCGAGGCTCTGAAGGCAGCCCGCGAGGCTGCCGGCGAGCTGGACGTACGCATCGGCGGGGGCGTCACCGTGGTCCGCGATTTCCTCGCGGCCCGGTTGATCGACCACCTGCACGTCGTGGTGGTCCCGATCCTGCTCGGCCGAGGCGTACGCCTCTGGGACGGGCTCGAAGGCATCGAGGACGACTACCAGATCGAGGCCACCGCTTCGCCCAGCGGAGTCACTCACCTGACGTTCACGCGTTCGGTTCGCTGACCGCGTCGCTTCCGCCGGCCCGCACCGCACAGCGCCCTCGTCACTCGGCGGGCGTCGGCTCAGCTGGCGTCGGCTCCGCTGGCGTCGGCTTGGCGGGCCGGCGGGTGAAGAAGCGGACGATGTCGTCGGCCGCGGTGGGGGACAGCATCATCGCCTGGATTCGGGCGGACCGCTCGGCGATCGGGTGGATTCTGGCGAACATCGCCTCCTCGTACGCCCGGATCGCCGAGTCGGGGTCGGCGGGGTTGGCGGCCAGTTCCGCGGCGAGTTCGGCGGCGTCGAGCATGGCTTGGTTGGCGCCCTCGCCGACCGGCGGCATGAGGTGCGCGGCGTCGCCGATGAGGGTGATCCCCGGTCGGTTCGCCCAGCGCGTACCGGTGGGCGTCGCTTCGACCACGCGAGGCGTCGGCTCGCTGTCGCCCGCTTCGATGAGTGCGGTGAGGCTGGGATCCCAGCCGCCGAACAGGTCGAGCAGGGCGTCCTTGCTCCGGTACGCGTCGACGGCGCGATCTTCCGCGCGCAGTGAGATCCCGACTCGGATGGTGCCGTCACCGAGGCGTTGCGCGGCCAGGATCTGGTTCACGCCGATGCTCCACAGGTTCCCGGGGCCGACCAGCTCGGCGATCGCCGGGTGGCGCCGATCGGCGTCGCTGATGCTCAGCTCCACCAAGGTAGCCACATAGGACAGTCGCGCGTCGGTGAGCAGCCGCCGAACGATCGAGCGTGCACCGTCGGCCCCGATGAGGACGTCGCAGTCGACGCGCCGGCCACCTTCGAACTCCAGCCCGAAGCCCTCGCCCGATCGTGGCGTCGCCGCGACGAGCCGGTGCCGCCAGCGGACTGTGCCGGGGGGAAGTGCATCGAGCAGGAGATCACGCAGTGCGCTCCGGTCGATCTCGGGGCGTCCGGAGAACGAGCCGGGAGTGGGCTTGTGGTGCACGAGGACGCGACCGGCCGGATCGAGGATGCGGTGCTCCTCGCCTTCCGGCCGCGCTTCAGCCTGAAAGCGGACGGACAGGCCCGCCTCGGCCAGTGCCCGCTGCCCGGACTCCGGGTGCAGGTCGAGCATTCCGCCTTGTGACCGGGCGGATGGGCTCGCCTCGCGCTCGTACACCACCGCGTCGATGCCGTGCAGGTGCAGAATCCGGGCCAAGGTCAGGCCGCCGAGGCCGCCACCGGCGATCGCGATTCGCATCAGGGTCTCCCTTACCGTACGCTGTATCTTATGGATACGCCGTACGGTAGCGAATCAGTGCCTGTTTGGGAACGGCCGGAGCCGCAGCCGCGAGCGGCGCCGGTGCCGCTGAGCCGGGCGAAGATCGTCGCCACGGCGATTCACCTGGCCGACGACCAGGGCCTCGACGTGCTGTCGGTACGCAAGATCGCCAAGGAACTCGGGGTCGGCCCGATGCGGCTCTACGACTACGTGACCAGCCGATCCGAGTTGCTCGACCTGATGGTCGACGCCGTGTACGCCCAGATCGCCGAGGCTGCCCAGCACGCCGAGTGGCGGGCCACGGTGCTGGCCGTCGTGCACCGGACCCGTACTGCCGCCCTCGATCACGAATGGTTCGCCGACCTGCTCGGCGGACGGCCACACCTGGGACCTCACGCGCTCGCAGTGGGCGAGGCGACCGCGGCGGCGCTCGACCAGGCTCCCGGCGTACGCGATGTCGACGAGCTTCAGCGGGCCTTGGGCGCCCTCAACTCCTTCATGATCGGAGCGATTCGCCGAGAGGTGACCGAGCGGCGTACCGCCCGGTCCACCGGCACCGAGTTGGCCGCGTGGCAAACCAGCCTCGGGCCCTACCTGACTCGCATGCTGAAGACAGGCCGCTATCCCACCGTGGCTCGGCTAGTGATCGACGGCGCTCACCTCGACGCCGAGGAGACCTTCCATCACAACCTGACCACGATCTTGGACGGCATCACCGGCCGTCCCGCCAGGTGACTCACCGTCCCGGGTCTCCAGTGGACGGTTGCCAATCGCGGCGGAGCAGGCCGAAGATCCACGAGTCGGAGACATCGCCGTTCACGACACAGTCTTCCCGCAGGGTCCCTTCGCGCTCGAAGCCGAGCTTCTCCAGGACACGCGCGGATGCCACGTTGCGCGTGTCGGTCTCGGCCTGGACTCGGTTCAGTTCCAGCGTGTCGTACGCCCACCGCAGCAGGCCACGCGCTGCCTCGGTCGCGTAGCCGTGGCCCCAGGCTGCTTCGCTGAAGCAGTAGCCCAGCGACGCGCTGCGGTACTCCGGGTTCCAACGGTTCAGGGTGCACCAGCCGATGAATGCCCCATCGGATACGCGATCCACGGCCAGCCGTGCTCCAGTGCCCTCTTCGGCCATCTGCCGGCAGGCGGCGATGAACCGCTCAGCGCGTACCCGCTCGCTCCATGGTGGCGCGTCCCAGTAGCGCAACACGTGGGCGTTGCTCTGGAGCGCGAAGAGGTCGTCCGCGTCCGAATCGTCGAAGGGCCGCAGCTTCAGACGAGTCGTGCGCAGCGTGGGAGTGGGTAGCGGCATGGGCCGATCAGACCGCCGATGCCGGTCGCTCGCAACGGGTTTTTGATCGGAAGACAGTTTTGGGGCGGGCCGATGACGGCCCGCCCCATGTCGCACTACGCGATCAAGCGTCAGTGGCTGTAGCCCCGGGTGGCGATCCAGTTGGCCAGATCGGTGGTGTTGATCCAGTAGCTGGCGCTGTTCGGGTCGGCGGAGTCGGCGATCTCTACCTGACGACCGTCGTTGCGGTAGCCGTGGACGGCGATGTAGTGACCGCCCTCGTAGCTGTGCGCCCCGCCGTTGGCGTCCTTGGCGGTGCCGGCGACGTTGGCGACAACAGCCCGGTTGTCGTCGATGGTGGCGACGATGTCCTTCTTGAGGGTGTCGGCCTGCTTGCTCGTGGCCGACGACTTGGGGATCTCGGTGGTGCGGTACTTGTTGCCGCCCATGATCTTGTTGAGGGCGGAGGTGATCTCGTAGGCGCTGTCGGTGCCGGCCTCGGTGGTGCCCATCGTCTTCGCGAGGCTGGCCATGGTGACGTTGTGCCCCATGGCGCTGAGGGCGTTACGGGTGGCGGCCGGACCGCACCAGTAGAAGTTCGGCTGGGACTGGTAGTTGACCTTCAGCACCTTGTAGGTGGCGCGCTTGGTGGTGGAGGTGGCCGCCTTCTTGCTGTCGGCCTTCTTGCTGGGGGTGGACTGCTTGCTGGGGGCGGTCATCGCGGCGGTCGCCACGGAGGCTGCGGCCGCGGGGGTGGCTGCTTCGGTGGTAGCCGGGGCGGCGGACAGCGCGAGGGCTCCGGCGCCTACTACCGCGAGCAGGCCGTACGACGCTGCGCGTCGAGGGGACAGGATGTGGGCACGGACGAAGTTGAAGGCCTTGGCACGGATGGTGGTCATGGCATTGACGTCGTTGTCGTGTCGCATGCCGACAACGATAGGGGGCAGAAGTCCAGCGCCAACCAGGCAAGATAGAAAGACTTCTTTGTGTCAAAGATTGACTTCGGAAATGATGGGCCGCCCGGGGTCTGTCGGGTTAAGTCCGGCAAACACCTCGTAGACTTCGCAATCAACGCTCAAAGCCGGAGTCGGACATGAATCGGGCGGACAATCAGCCCGAAACCTCGCGATCGTCACAGCATGATCAACACGGTGATGTGGCCTCATGCGACCGTGACCTGAGTAACATCCATAGTGGATTCAAGGAGCCGATAAGGCGCAATTCCGTTGCGTTACAAGGGGTGTACGAAGGGTAGCGTCATTTGCTCACTGGCCGTGTCGGCCTGATTGCGTACCGGAGTTGCGTGATGACGCGCTGACTGTCGGTGGTCGGCCGGGGGCCTCGCGTCGAGCGGTTTGACTTCCGGCGATTTCGGCGCGATGGGGACCTGCTGTCCGGTTCGGCTGCTGCCGGGATCTCCTGCAGCCGTAGCTCGACCTTTGCTGCCGGAGGGCTTAGGAGGCAGTGGAGGCCGCTTCGACCTTGTCGGTCGCGGGTCCGTCGACGATGCCCTCACGCGTCAGGAAGCGCTCGGCCATGCGTACCGACGGGTGGAAGCCCGCCACCGCGAGCAGTGAGATGCCGGCGATCACCAGCCAGCCCGCGCTGGGCAGGCCGGCGGGATGCCACGACATGGCGAGGAACGTGTACAAGGCCGGCGCCCAGCGGCCACCCAGCGTGCTGAACACCTCGGCGACGCCGCCGTACTCGCCGCGGCGGGCCGGATCCATGAGTTTGGCCTGGAATGCCCAGCCGGCGCCCGAGAAGTACAACTCCGCGCCGGTCACGGCCACGTGCCCCAGCCAGACCAAGAAGATGGTCAGCAAACCGGCCGTGTTGTGGGTGGCCATGGTGATCAGGCAGGAGGCGACGAAGAAAGCGCCCGAGATGCGTACGGAGCGAAGCGCGTCGGAGACTGTCTTGACTCCACGGGAGGTGTACGCGGGCAGGAAGATGCACAGCACCGTGTTGGTGCCGAACAACCAGGCCAGCAGCCAATGGGGCGCGTCCGTCGCCTGCACCAGCCACAGTGGAATGACGACGTTCAGGAGCACCTGGTTGGTCCACATCGTGCCGCTGAAGAAACTGCTCAGCATCCAGCCGACGTTGTGCAGCGGTCCGCGCCCCGTCGGCCGTACGCCGGTGGACTTCCGGCCGGAGGACGACCGCGCGATGTCATGGGGCGCCCGCGGCAGCCGCGCGATGAACACGGCGTTGAACAAGCCGATGACCAGCGTGAACAGTGGCATCCACCGGATGAGGGTCAGGTCGTCGACGGCCAGCGCGATGCCGCCGATGATCGCGCCGAGGGTGAAGCCGACGTTCAACGCCGAATACATGTACGCCTGCGTCGCCACCCGTTCCTCCTCGGGCATGACGTCGAGGATGTAGGCGTTCCGGCCGGCCCCGGCGGCGTTCTCGATGATCTCGAAGCAGATGACCATCGCGAGGTAGCCGGCGAAGCTGCCGATGAACGGCCAGGCGCCGAACAGGACGGCGGCCACCAACGCGCCGACGGCCCACATCCGCTTCGGCCCGATCCGGTCGGTCAGCTTGCCGGCGGGATACGCCAGCAGGAACGACACGACTCCGGCCGCGGTGAGGCCCAGCCCGACCTGCGCCGCCCGCAGGCCCACGACCTGGGTGAAGAAGACTGCCGAACCGGTGAGGAACGTTCCCTCGGCGGTCGCGAACAACAGAGACTGGGTCGCCAGCCGCCGGGACAGCGGTGTCGGGGGGATCAGCCGGCGGAGGGACGCTCGGAGGTGAGACACGGGTCCATCTGACCAGGAACAGCCGTGGTCTTCACCTGATTATCCCGCCCGGGGGTCACTCGGCGTTCGCTCGCCTCGTCCACGCGACGGCGTCTTCGTGCGACATCGGCCGGGCGAACAGGAATCCCTGACCGTAGCCGCAGCCGATGGCCATCGAGATGTCCCGCTGGCGCTCGGTCTCGATCCCTTCGGCCACCACCGTCAGGCCGAGCGTCCGGGTCAGCTGCACGATGCCCCGCACCAGCTCGCGTTGTCGCGTGGAGGTGGCCATCGTGCTGATGAAGATCCGATCGAGCTTGACGATGTCGAGCGGAACCTGGCGGAGGTAGCCCAAGGCGGAGTAGCCGGTGCCGAAGTCGTCGATCGCCATCCGGATGCCCCACTGCCGCAGTCGCTTCAGGTCGTTCCAGACCTTGTCGTCGTCGCGCAGCAGGAGGCTCTCGGTGATCTCCAGGACGAGCCGAGCCGGGGGCAGGCGGGTCTCGGTCAGCAGACGGAGCACCGTGTCCACGAAACCGCTGGAACGGAACTGTTGGACCGACACGTTGATGCTGATGTACGGGTACGTGTTCGACGCCGTTCGCGGCCACTCCAGCGCGTCGCGGATCGCCGTGGCGAGCACCCAGTCGCCGATCGGGGTGATCAGGCCGGACTCCTCGGCGATGTCGATGAACTCGCCCGGTGACAGTACGCCCCGCGTGGGGTGCCGCCAGCGGACCAGAGCCTCGAACCCGGCGGTGTGACCGGTGCCGAGCGCGATGATCGGCTGATACTCCACCAGCAGCGCGTCGTCCTGAAGGGCCTGCCGAAGCGCCGTACGCAACTCCAGCCGGTAGCCGACGGCGGTCGACGTCGCGGGATCGTACCGCCGCCAGTTGCCCCGGCCCGCGGCCTTGGCCGAGTCGAGGGCGAGGTCGGCGTGGCGCAGCAGTTCCTCGGCCGTGCCGGCGTTCATCGTCGTAGCCACTCCGATGCTGGCGGTGCACGACAACATGTCGGCGCTGTCGAGGATCGGGCTGGCGAAGGCGTCGGTGAGCCTGGCCGCCAGCTCGTCGACGATCTCGACGCCCGCGACGTTCGCCGCGAGCACGGCGAACTCGTTTCCGCCGACCCTGGCGATGAGGCAGTCTTCGGCGGCATCACCCAGCCGTTTCGCCACCGCTTGCAGAACCGCGTCCCCGGTCTCGCGGCCGAGGGCCTCGTTGATCGCCCGGAAGTTGTCCAGATCGATGAGGAGGACGCCGGTGACGTCGAGGTCCGCGGCGATGGCCTCGCTGACCCGCTCGTCGAAGAACAGCCGGTTCGGCAAACCGGTGAGCGCGTCCCGAAACAGCCGCCGGGTCAGCTCGTGCTCCAGGCGGCGTTGGTTGGTGACGTCCCGGAGCGTCACCACCACGCCGCGAATCGACTCGTCGGTACGCAGATCGCGACACGAAACCTCGACCCGGACGGTCCGGCCGTCGTCGGCCCGCAGGGTCCAGTCGGCTCGGCTGCCCCCCGCGACGGCACGGGGGTCGATCGATCGGGCATAGCGCAGCAGGTATCCGGCCTGTCGCCGCTCGGACGAATCAACCAGGTCGACGAGCGAAGCTCCGGACAGTGCCGAGGTGCCCAGCAGGACGCGGGCGGACGGGCTGGCGTACCGGATCCGGTCGTCGTCGTCGATGATCAGGATGACGTCGCTCGTCTGCTCCACCAGCGTGTTCAGCCGATCATGGTGGCGCTCGATGATCTCCGCGGTCAGGCGTACCCGCTCGAGTGCGAAGGTGACTTGGGACGCGAGCACTTCGAGAGCGACCGAGAGGTCCGGCCGCTCGGCCGTGTCGCGATCGAGGACCAATGCCCCTCGACGCACGGCGGCGGTCGGAGGCGTCCTCGTGGGCGGGAAGAGATCCGCGAAGACGGCAGGCCCGTCGGGGCGGTCGGCCAGGCGTGCGACGGCGCGTGCGACGACTGCGGCGACATCTTGGCGGCTGGTGGCGGTCAGGAACTCCGCCCCGGCGTCGCGTAACACGTCCAGCACCGACATCGGCGCGACGGTTACTTCGGCGACATCGCGTCCGCTGGGGCAGGCGACTCTGCGATCGAGCTGTCCATCCGGGCCAACGCCGCTGCGGCGGCGGCCGCAAGCTCTTCCAGTGCGGCGACTTCGTCGGCGGACGCGCGGTGCAGATCGGCCCAGTAGGCGCCAATCGCTCCGATCGGAGACTGCGGACGGATCGGCACCATCACCAGACTCCGCACGAAAGTGGGCCGGTACGCCTCCTGCGGGATGCGACCGTCGACGCGAATGTCCGGAACGACCACGGTCTGGCCGTGCATCATGGCCCACCCGCTGATGCACCGGTCGACCGGGAAGCGTTGCCCCTTCCACAGCGGGCTCATCGCGTCCTCGTCGGCGTAATGGCAGTGCCCGTCGTCGTCGAGCCGGACGATCGTGACGCCCTGGGCGTTCACGCCGGCCCGGGCGCTGCCCTTGAGAATGAGCTGAACCTCCTCGACGCTCTCGGCGTCCTCAAGCATCTGGACCGCCCATCCGATCGTATGCATCTTCGGGCTCCCCTCCGCTGCGCTCGACCCGCCGATCGCCTGCTCACCATGGCCAGCACCGATAGCGGTCTCGCATACTCGACCAAAGCCATCATATCAGACAAACCGAGTCATCCTCACGATACGATCCCGCGCCCAAGTAGGCGGTCGAGAGTGGGAATGCATCCGGCCCGCACGGGAATCCAGATGCCCGGCGGCGATGAGTTTCGCCGTCGCACTCGGTCTCTATCAATAACTTCCCAGGACGCCACAGATTCCCGGGACGACAGATTTCCAGGACGCACCGAGGAGAGATCATCATGACCGCGACCTACACGTTCGACGTCTTCTCCAGCCTCGACGGCTTCGGCTCCGTCAACGGCGGAGACTGGGGTGGATATTGGGGCAAGCAAGGCCCCGAGCTGCTCGAACACCGTCTGGCCCTGTACTCCGGCGAGCAGCGGATGGTCTTCGGGGCCACCACCTACCGGGTCTTCACCCAACTGCTCGCCGAGGGCGCCGAGGAGACCGTTCGCGACCCGTGGGTCACCCGGATGACGCACCTACCGGCCGTCGTGGTGTCGAGCACGCTGGACGGCGCCCCCGACTGGCCGGACGCGACCGTCATGAGCGGCGACGCCGTCGACGTCGTCGCCCGGCTCAAGGCGGAGTCCGACGTGCCGTTGCGCTCGCACGGCAGTCTGTCGATGAACCGGGCGCTCATGGCCGCCGGCCTGGTGGATCGGGTCCAGGTCACGATCTTCCCGGTGATCACCGGTCAGACCGGCGCGGAGCCCATCTTCCAAGGGGCGGCCGATTTCGATCTCGAACTGATCGAGAGCCGTACGCTCGACGGCAACATCCAGGAGCTGATCTACCACCCCGCGCTGCACGGCTGAGCACATGATCAAGCTGAGCCGTACCGTCCATCAACAGGTTCTCAGGCCTCAGGCGGAGAGCGGGCGTGCGCGGTCGGCGAGCATACGCACCGCCAAGACGCCCAGCACCGACGCCATCACGTAGCGCTGGACGCGGATCCACCTCGGCCGGGCCGCCAGGAATGTCGCGACCTTCCCGGCGGCCAGCACGATGAGCCCGTTGCCGATCAGCGCGATCGCGATCTGGACCAGGCCCAACAGCACCGCCTGTACCGCGACGTGGCCGCGGGCGGGCTCGATGAACTGCGGCAACAGCGCGACGTAGATCATCGCGATCTTCGGATTGAGCAGGTTGGTCAGGAAGCCCATCGCGAAAAGCCGCCAGGTGGGGTCCTTCGGCAACTGCTGGGACTCGAACGGTGAACCCTTCCGACCCCGGAGCGCCTGATAGGCCAGATACAACAGGTACGCCGCGCCGCTGACCTTGAGCGCTGTGTAGAGCACCGGAACAGCGGCGAAGACGGCGACGAGCCCGGCGGCCGTGGCGAGCAGGTAGACACCGAATCCGGCGGCCGTTCCGAGCAGCGAGGTCAGCCCGGCGGTACGCCCCTGGGACAGGGTGCGCGAGACGAGATAGAACATGTTCGGCCCGGGGATCGCGACCATCGTGAGCTCGACGAGTGCGACGCCGAGGACGGCACCGGTGCTGATCATGAACGGAGCCTTTCAGCGAGCCCATGACCAGGCAAGTCATTGCGATCCACGGCACAATTCGGCCGACCTGCGGCACCGGCCGGATCGGCCGGTCGGGCCTTCGGCCGGTCGCTTACCGGGCGTCGCCGTCGCCGTGGAGTACGCCGCGCGAGGCCCGGTCGGCGAGCTTGGCGATGTTCCGGGCGGCGACGTCCTCCAGCCGGATGTCGAGCCGGGTGCACAGCTCGGACAGGTACCACAGCACATCGCCCAGCTCCATGGTCAGCGCCTCCCGATCCGCGTCGGTGACCACGCCCTGCCGATCGCGGAAGATCTTCTTCACCTTCCCGGCGACCTCGCCGGCCTCGTTGGCCAGGCCCAGCGTGGGATAGACGATGGGATGGTCGGTCGCGATCGGCGCCCCCGTACGCGCGGCGGCCGCCTGGTAGGCGCTGAAGTCGAAGGCGTCTGAGCTGTTCTGGTCCGTCACGGTGCTAAGTGTGGCCCAAGCGAGCTGTCCCGGTTTCTGGCGACCGGGACAGCCCTGCCGACAGCGGCCGAGTATCAGCTCCAGACCCAGGTCGCGCCGTGCCGATGCTGCGACGGCGCGGGCTCGGCGTCCACCGGACCGCCGCCGCGATGCTCCTTGATCGCTTCGAGCAGCGTCAGGCGTACGGTCGAGCGCTGCCGGCTGGTCCAGTAGTCCCGGACGAACCACGCCGGCGGATGGTCCGGCCGCCAGGGCGCAGGCAGCCAGCGCCAACGGCACTCGGCGTACTTGCCGAACTGTCGATGTCTCGGGGGAGCGTCCGGCAGCGCGCATTCGCCGCGGCCGGACAGGCACTCCGGCGTGTGCCGGGGCTCCCGTTCGCGGCCCAGCCAGGCCGGGGCGTCCTTGTCGGTACGAGACACGATCGAACCCTCCTTCGAACCACACACGATGTGGCCCTAAGGAGGGTGAGAAGTCGAGGTCACGGCATCAGGGTAGCGATTCGGCCCGCGGTGTCAGCCGAGTATTTCGCGGCGACGGCGGTCCGACTCCGGTGTGTCCAGTTCGAGCGTCGTCTCGCTGAAGACGTTGTAGAGCTGGAGTTTCCGGCCGTTGTCGAAGACCAGTTCGAGTCCGGCCAACAACCACGTCTGGACCCGTTGCCCGTCCACCCGATCGAGGTGGAAGTCGTTCTCCAGCACGGCGACCTGC
This sequence comes from Hamadaea sp. NPDC051192, assembly GCF_040682475.1. Classification (NCBI taxonomy): domain Bacteria; kingdom Bacillati; phylum Actinomycetota; class Actinomycetes; order Micromonosporales; family Micromonosporaceae; genus Hamadaea; species Hamadaea sp. NPDC051192. The sequence goes on along the minus strand of NZ_JBFBAZ010000018.1, from coordinate 25,713 downwards.
TGGACCGCCGAGCCGAGGACGGCGTCCAGTTCCGGCCGGCCCGGGTCGGCCCAGGCCAGCGCCAGATCCGGGTCGTCCGGGTCGTCCGGGTCGTCCTGGTCGGCAGAGTCGGCGGGGTCGGCAGGATCGGCCGTGTCGATCGGTACGCCGGAGTCGATCGTGTTCCAGCTCAGGTACAACTGGTCGAAGCCGTCGAAGACGAGCTCCAGACGCGTACCGCCGAAGTCGAGGATGAGCGGATAGGTGCTGCACCATTGCCCGTCGACGGTGAAGCACAGGCCCAGTACGGAGTCGAGCCGTCGGCCGACGAGCGCCCGCAGGTTCGGGCCGTGGGTGCTGAGCGTCGCGCCGACGGTGTCCGTCACGACGGGCCGGTAACCGGCGATTCCGAACATCGGGGCCTCCCCGCGAGGGTGGAACCAGGGGCCACCGGCAGTCGGTGGCCCCTGGTCAGAGCGGTCGATTCGGTTAGGATTCAGGTCGGCAGTTCCATCGTGCTCTGCTGTTGCGGGCGCGAACCTCGGGGAGGTGTTCCAGCACCTTCCCGGGGGCCCGTCCGATCATCCGGACGGCGCCTACTCGCAGAAGATGCGGACCTTGGCGTCCGGCTGGTCGACGTCGACCGTCAACTCGTCCAGGTGCTCGATGAGGGTTTCGAGCTGGTCGGGCTTGAGCTGGGTCAGGTCGAACGGGATGCCCGACCGGGAGAGTTCCTTGTTGGCCTCGCCGAGCGCCTGCGGGGGGATCAACGCCGCGAGGCGTACGCCGGCGCGGAGCAGTTGCAGGGGAACCCGGATGTTGACCCGGCTGGGCGTGCCGTCGTCCGTCGCGTCGACGACGACGCGCAGATACTTCGGCTTGCCCTTCGGACGGGCCTCCGCAGCAGGCGCGGTCGGGGCGGGCTGATCGCGGTCGAGGGCGGCGAGGAGCTGGTCGGCCTCCTCCGCCGTGAGCTTTCCCTCGGCGAGCATCTGCAGGATGTCCTTGCGCTGTTCGTTCACTGTGCTTCTCCTTTCCAGGTGACTGGCTGATGGTCTTGCTAGGTGATGGTCACGAGCACTGCCGTGCGCCCGTGCTCGACGTCGAGCCGGGTGCCGGGGAGGGCGGACACGATCCGCCAGCCGGAGCCGAGCGCCCGCAGCATGTTGACGCGGTACACCAGGCACGCGACCGCTGCCACGCCCACCGCCAGCACGATCAGCGGCGACAGGACGAGCAGAACGGGGAGCACCGGAATCCAGATCCGGATGGGACGACGGTTGTGACGCGTGGTCTTCACCGTCAGAAGCTGTGGCATCATGGGCGACCCTCCAACTCGCGCAGTGCCTGCTGGGCGTCGATCTCGCCGCGGCGCAGCCGATCGATGACATCGGCTCGCGACGGCGCCGGATCGGTCTCGACGAAGGCGAGTGTCTGCGTGATCCGGTTGAGCCGGGATTTGATCGTCGGGTAGCTCACCCCGAAGATCCGCTCCATCTCCTTGATGGAACCGTGGCACCGGACGAACGCCGTGACGAACACCTGGTCTTCCAGGCTGAGCTGGCCCAGTTGCGGGGGCTCGAACGCGCCTTCGATCGCCACGCCGCTGGCCAGGCGTACCCGCTCGACCACGAAGGGCTGGCCCCGGGTCAGGTTGGTGAGTTCTTGCCAGTCCATCGTCCGCGCTGTCATAACTCAAGTTGTACCTTGAGTATCTTGAACTTACAAGACGTGGATCTTAAGTTTCTTAAACCCGACTCAGCTTCGCCTGGAGGAAGGCGAGGATCTCGCGGCGGGCGGGCCTGGCGGCCGGCACCAGCCCGGGGATGCTCAGGAACGTGTGGGTGGCCCTCGGATAGCAGCTCAGCCGGGTCTCCACGCCGTCGGCGCGCAGCCGGTCGGCGTACCTGCGGCCATGGTCGTCGATCGGATCCAGTCCACCGGTGACGATCAGCGCCGGCGGCAGGTCGCTGAGATCCGCGTACCGCAGTGGAGACACCGTCCGGGCGTCGAGCGCCGACGGCACGGCGAACTTGCGTGCCGCGGACAGGCGCGACAGGGAGAGCGTGGGGTTGTCGGCGTTCGCCGCGATCGACGGATACTCCTCGGCCGAGGCCATGGCTGCGGTCCAGTCCGTGCACGGATAGTTCAACACCTGAGCACGGAGCGCCGGGCCTTCCGCGCGTGCCCACAAAGCGAGGAGTGCCGCGATCGTGCCGCCGGCGCTCTCGCCCATCACCGCGACGGCGCTGGGGTCGATGCCCCAGTCCTCGGCGGTCTCGGTCAGGTGCACCAGGGTGTCGTAGCCGTCGTCGACCGGCAGCGGAAGCGGATGCTCAGGGGCCAGGCGGTAGTCGACCGCCACCACGACCGCGGGGCAGCGAGCGGCGAGCCGGCTGTTGAGCCAGTCGTTCTGGGTCGCGCTGCCCGCGATGAAACCCCCGCCGTGGAACGAGAGGATCAGCGGCAGCGGGCGGTCCGCGGTCTTCGGGCGGTGCACCCGCACCGTCAGCGTGCGGCCTGGCAGCTCGATCTTCGTGTCCTCGATGTGGGCCCGGCGGTCGGGAAAGCCGGTGACGACGCGCGCGGCCCGGGACGCCATCGCCCGGTCGGCCTTCAGCCGCGCGGCGATCAGCTCATCCTCGGTCAGCGTCGACCAGTCTCGAGTGTCCCGGAGGAGGCGAGTGCCCAGAGGTGCCGTCGAACCGCGCATGACGGCCAGCATCGCTCGTCCCGGCGTTCGGAGTCTTGAAGAAATGTTCCGTCAGGGCCACGCCACGCTGTCGACGGAGAGCCAGGGCGCGGCGGCCACGGCCCTGGGGGTCAGACCGGTGAACGAGCCGACCTCGCGGCACAGGTGGGACTGATCCGCGAAGCCGCTCTCGGCCGCCACCGATGCGGCGTCGTGTCCGGCGGCCAGGCGATGCGCCACGTGATCGAATCGAATCAGCGACGCCGCGCGCTTCGGGCTGAGGCCGATCTGATCGCGGAACCGGGACCACAACCGCTTCCGGCTCCAGCCCACCTCCGCGGCCAGTCGCTCGACGCGAAGACGTCCGCGGCTGGTCACCATCCGTCGCCAGCCGAAGGCCACCTCCGGATCGGGCGCGCGGCCCACGGCGTACCGGCGGGCGAGGGCGGCCTCGACGATCGCGAACCGGTCACGCCACGACGTCGCGGTCCGCAGCCGCTCCTGGGTCCGCGCGGCGTCCCCGCCCCACAGGTCCGCCAGCGCGGCCACGGCTCCGCGCAGCTCCAGGCCCAAGCCGAGCAACTGGTACGCCATGAGGGGCGACAGTCGTACCTGGAGCAGGTCGACGTCGCGCCCGCCGCCGCGCACATTCCGGGGATCCAGGCCGATGACGATGCCACCACGCCACTCCCGGCTCGACGCGTCGACCAGCCGGGCGTCGCCGAAGTCCACGATCAGCGTGATCGCCGGATAGGGGATCAACTGCCAGCTCACCGGTTCCGCGGCGCGACCCCGGAAGCCCGCCATGCGTACGCCCGGCAGCCGGCCGCCGGCCGGGACGGCGATGTCCGGCACAGCTCCGCCGAACCGCACAGACTCCACAGGTCGCACATCGGCAAGCGTACGGCGGCCGATTCCGGCACCGGGGTGGCGGAGATGCGGGACGATCGCTGAGTGGAACCCCAGGCGTTGCATGACACGGCCCGGCGCTACCTGACCGACCGGTACGCCGAACTGTGCGCCGATGACAGCCGGCCGTTCCCTCGGTACCGCGTCGTCAACGCGATACTGGCCGAGATCGAACGCCTCGACGCCGACGATCTGCCGCCCGCACCCGAGCTGTCGGTCCTGCTCGGGCGGGCGGCGTTCGAGGCCGATTCCCTCTATACCCGGCCGTCCGACGAGGGTCAGGCGCGGGCGATGGCCGACGAGCGCGGGCTGTTCGCCACTCGCGTACGCGAGTGGGCGGCGCAGCCGGATTTGCAGGCAGAACCGGTCGGCTATCGGCGTGTGCTGACGAAGGACGAGTCCACGGAGTGGCGCGAACGGGTGGAGGTCCGGTGGGGCGTGGCCAACCTCGTCTGGTACCCGATGCTCTTCGTCGACGTGCCACCTGACGTGCTGATCGTCCAGGGAAGCACGATGTGGGAGGAGCCGAAGGCCGAGCTGATCCGCCAGGCCCTCCGGGAACTCGGGACGCAACGGGTGATCGAACTACGCGAAGGCGGCCAGGACCTGGCGATCGAACTGTCCCTGATGGCGCCGTGCTATTACGGCGGCGAGGAAGCAGTCTGGGTCGACGAGTCGCTGGCCTGGATCGCGTACGCCTCGCACGAGGACACGGTGGCGTTCGGCGGCACGCTGGCCGACCGGCTCCGGCTGCCGTCGAACGAGCTACTGCTGGACGACAGCGGTGACCGCCGCTACTGGAACGGTCGCCGTGCCGATGTCGTTGCTGACCATGAACATCCGGCGTGAGTCGTTGGAGTTCTCCCGGTTGTCGCCCATGACCCACAGCCGCCCGTCGGGGACGACGACGGCGAAGGGCCGCTCCGTGCCGGGCGTCTCGAGGTAGGGCTCGGCCAGTGGCTGCCCGCCGACGAGCCACTGCCCGGTGCTGTCGCAGCAGGACAGCCGGTCGCCTGGCAATCCGATCACACGCTTCATGATCGTCTGGCTGTTGTCGCTGGAGAGCCAGCTGGACGGAGCCGTGAACACGATGATGTCGCCGCGCTTCGGCTGGTACTTGCCGGCGGCGACCTTCTCGGCGGTCACGGTCTGCCCGGCACGGATGGCCGGCTCCATGCTGACGCCGGTCGCCTTGAACCGCATCGTGTCGGCGCCGAACACCGAGCTGCCGAGAACGACCGCCGCCACCACGACCAGGATCAGCGCCAGGCCGCCCGCGACGATGCCGACGACGGCGCCCGTGGGCAAGCCGCGACGGGGTGGGACGACCGGAGTGGTCACCGGGGCGTAGGTCACTGGTCTGTCTCCACATTCGAACGCCGACGCTGGACTCGGGCACGGTACCCCAGCGGGCGGTGTCCTGCTCGGGCGTTGCTCAGTCCATGACAACGACCAGCTTGCCGGTCTTGTGCGTACCGGCGAAGTCGGTGAGTGCCTGAACCGCCTGGTCCAGCGGATAACGACGGCTGATCGTCGCGGGCAGGCGACCGGCGGCGGCCAGCTCGGCGACCTTCGCCATGCCGCCGTGGACGCCCTCCATGTCCAGCACGAACTGCGTACGCACGTCGGCCCGGCCGAGGGCCGCCGAGTCGGGCACCGGACCGGTGATGCTGATCAGGAGGCCGCCCGGGATCAGGGTCGAAGCCAGTCCGGCCAGGGATTTCAGGCTCGGGACGGCGTTCACCACGAGGTCGACCCCCGCAGGATGGCGGCGCAGCACCTCCTCGACGGTGTCGACCGCACGGTAGTCGACGGTTTCGGCCGCCCCCAGCTTCTGGAGCAGTTCGGCCTCGGCCGGAGTGGTGGTCGCGATGACGCGCGCGCCCGCCTCTGCCAGCAGCGGCACGACAGCGGTGCCCGCACCGCCCGAAGCGCCGACGACGAGGGCCGTCTGACCGGGGCGAAGATCGGCGACAGCGGCGACCGCGACGGCGGTGAACCCGGTCGTCGCCAGCGCAGCGGCGTCCACGGCGGTCAGCCCGGCCGGCCGGTGGGCGACCAGCGGGGTGTCCGCCTCGACCACTACGTACTCGGCCAGCGATCCGGTGCCCAGGGACGGCCGCGTCGGCGGGGCCATCGAGCGCATCACCCGGGGCAAGGCCACTCCGAACACCTCGTCGCCCACGGCGTACCCGTTGGTGCCGAGGCCGACCTCGGTGATCTGGCCGGCGAAGTCGTTGCCCGGGATGTGCGGGAAGTCGAGCTCGATCATCGCGCGGACGTCGCCGCGCGGGAGCAGGACGTCGGCGGGGTTGATCGAGGCCGCCGTGACGCGGACCTGGAGCTGGCCGGGGCCGGGCCGGGGGATCGGCATCTCGCGGACGGTGAGCTGGTCGACGGGGCGGTAGGCGGTGGCGACGACGGCCTTCATGAGGGTCCTCCCAATAAACGGACCGTGTGGTCACATTAGCTCGGACCGTAGCCTAACCGGACCGTGCGGTCAACTTAAGGTACGCTCGCGTGGTGACCCGACCGCTGCGCGCAGACGCCGCCCGCAACCGCCGTGAGCTGCTGCGCGCCGCCGCTGAGGAGTTCCGCGAGCACGGGGTCGGGGCGTCGATCGCCGACATCGCGCGCCGGGCGGGCATCGGCAAGGGCACGGTGTTCCGGCACTTCGCGACCAAGGAGCAACTGCTGGCCGCGATCGTCATCGACCGCCTGGACACCCTGAGTGAGCTGGGGGAATCGCTGGCCGACGCGGCCGACGCCGAGGCTGCGCTGCACCAGTTCCTCGCGGCCAGCGTCGAGCAGCAGCAGGATCAGAACATCTCGTTCCTGTACGCCGCCAGCCCGGATGTCCTGGCGACCGCCGACGTGACCCGAGCGCGGCAACGCATGTTCGACTCGGTGTATGCGCTGGTCGAGCGGGCGAAACAGCAAGGTGCCCTCCGGGCGGACGTCACGGGGCCGGACGTGGTGCTGCTGATGTGCGCGCCGGGACACGTGGCCGAGCCGCTGGCCCAGCAGTCGCCGCAGCTGTGGCGGCGCTATCTCGCGGTGCTGCTCGACGGACTGCGCCCCGAAGGCGCGCGCGACCTGCCCCATCCGCCGCCCGCACAGCCGATGCCGGTCTGACGGGGCATCGCCGACGATCATCGGTGCGTACCCTGACCGGATGTCGAGCGACTCCGTCCCCGTACGCGCGGTCTGGCCGGCGGCCGGAATTCCGTTGGCGGCGTGGCTGCCGACGATGTTCCTCTGTGTACTTCTCGCGCACGGCCTGCAGACCGAGTACGTCCCGATCGAGGCCGCGACCGTCGGGCTCTGGGCCGCCGGGATGGCGCTGACCGGCCTGCTGGCGGTGTGGCTCCGCCGCCGGCCCCACCCGGTGCTGGCCGTCGTCGCACTGATCGCCGGGGCGCTCGTGTCGATCGACCTGGCGGTGATCCTCGACAGCCACCTCATCTACGGCGTCTACCACTATTGGACGCTCAACTACGACGTCGCCCTGCCGTACGCCTATTCCCCGATGTGGTTCCCGGCCTCGCTGATCCCGGTGGACTCGTTCGGCTTCGCGACGCAGGCCCAGATCACCGCGGGCGACTTCGAATGGCAGGACGAGCACGTCCGGCCGGTCGCGGTCGTGCTGTCCCTCGCGTCGGCGGCGGTCGGCGTCCTGCTCTTCCGCGCGACGCGCCCCGCTACGTCGCTGCTCGCTCCCCGCTGACTCGCTTCGCTTCCCGCTGACTCGCTTCGCTTCCCGCGAACTCGCTTCGCGCCGCGCTGCTCGCGCCGCGCTGCTCGCGCCGCGCTGCTCGCGCCGCGCTGCTTCGCGCGGCGTGTTCATTCGCGCTGGATCACGGATATGGGTCGAATCTTGGCCCAAGATTCGACCCATATCCCTGATCCAATGCCCAAGGCAGGGCAGCCGGAGCCGGGGGCGCGGGGCGCGGGGCGCGGAAAATCGCCTCCGCGCGAGCGGATGGCGCGGGTAGGGTGCCGGGATGCGGATGCCGCCCTTGCCCGAGCCCTCGCCGGAGGTCACGGAGGAGTGGCTGCGCCAGCGCAACGCGGGCGGGGTGCTGCCGCGACCGGCCGGGGTCATCGAGATCCGGGACTACGATCTCGCCTGGCCGGAGATGTTCGCCGAGCATGAGAAGCGGCTGCGTACCGCGCTCGGCCCGGCTGCGCTGCTGGTCGAGCACGTCGGCTCGACGTCTGTGCCGGGTCTGGCCGCGAAACCCCGGATCGACGTCGACGTGATCGTGGCCGATCCAGCCGACGAGCCCGCGTACCTTCCGGCTTTGGAGGCTGCGGGCTATGTGCTGCGGGTACGCGAACCTGACTGGTATGAGCATCGTTGCCTGCACGGCTTCGAACCGACGGCGAACGTGCATGTGTTCGGCCCGGACTGCGACGAGTTCCGGCGGCACGTGATCTTCCGCGACTGGCTGCGCGATCACCCCGCCGACCGGGAGCGGTACGCCGCCGAGAAGCGCCGGATCGCCGCCGCCGGGGTCACCTTCATGGCCGAGTACGCGGCGCAGAAGTCGGGCGTCGTGATCGACATCCTGCGTAAAGCCGGACTGACCGTATCGAACGAGGAGAAGCGCGCGTGACAAGCAGCGACCTGTGGGACCAGGCGGCGGCCGAGCGGTATGAGGAGTCCTCCGCCGCGATGTACGCCCCGGAGGTCCTCGGACCAGCCGTGGACTTCCTCGCCGAGTTGGCCGGATCGGGTCCCGCGCTGGAGTTCGCGATCGGCACCGGACGGGTCGCCGTGCCGCTCGCTGCGCGGGGCGTACGGGTGTCGGGGATCGAGCTGTCCCAGCCGATGGTCGACCAGCTGCGGAAGTCGGCATCCGCCGAACAGATCCCGGTCGTGGTCGGCGACATGGCCTCGGCGACCGTCCCCGGCGAGTTCTCGCTCGTCTACGTCGTGTGGAACAGCATCGGCAATGTGCGTACGCAGGACGAACAGGTCGAGTGTTTCCGGAACGCGGCCCGGCACCTCGCGCCCGGCGGCCATTTCGTCATCGAGCTGTGGGTGCCGGGCATCCGCCGGTTCCCGCCGGGCCAGTCCGCGGTGCCGTTCGACGTCTCGGAGGAGCACGTCGGCTTCGACACCTACGACATGGTGACGCAGCAGGGCACCTCGCACCACTACTACCGGAACTCCGACGGCAGTGCCCGATACGGCGCCAGCAACTTCCGGTACATCTGGCCGGCCGAGTGCGACCTCATGGCCCGGCTCGCCGGGATGGAGCCGGTACGCAGACTGGCCGACTGGCGCGGCGCGCCGTTCACCAACGACAGCGAAAGTCATGTCTCGGTCTGGCGGAAGCCCTGATTGTCGGCCGTCGTCGGTAGCCTCGCCGACATGGCTATCGCACGGTTTCCCAGCCTCGTGATCGACTGCCCGGATGCGGCGGCGCTCGGCGCGTTCTACGGGGCGATGCTGGACTGGAAGGTCGAAACCCGGGAGGACTGGGTCGAGATCCGGGCCGACTACGGCCAGTGCATCTGCTTCCAGCAGGTCGAGGACTACGTCGCGCCGAAATGGCCCAGCCAGGAGGTGCCGCAGCAGATGCACCTCGACGTGGTCGTGGCGGACCTCGACGAGGCAGAGGCGGCGGTGATCGCCCTCGGCGCGACCAAGCCCGATCACCAGCCGGGCACCACGTTCCGCGTCTTCCTGGACCCGGCCGGTCACCCGTTCTGCATCTGCCTCAGCTGATAACCGAGAAGCGTCTGCCTCAGCTGATAACCGGGAAGCATCTGCCTGAGCAGACACCGGGAAGCATCTGCCTCAGCTGACAACCGGCACGTGACGAATCAGAGCCGGGTCACCGCGGTCTCCTGGGAGACGCGGGAGAGCTTCTGGGGATTGCGGACGGCGTAAAGGCCGGTGATGCGCCCGTCGTCGACCCGCAGCCCGAGGACGGTGTCGACGTCGCCGTCCACGCGCAGGATCAGCGCCGGATAGCCGTTGATCTGGGCCGGGAGCAGCTTGGTGGTCGCGGCGATCTTCGTCATGCCGATGAGGAAGACGCGCGCGATGCGGTCGGCGCCGACGATGGGCTGTGGCACCGCCTGCACGATTCCGCCACCGTCGCCGAGGAAGACGACGTCGGGCGCCAGGATGTCGAGCAGGCCTTGGAGATCGCCGGTCTCCACCGCCCGATGGAAGGCGTCCAGCACCGTCCGGGCCTGCGTCGGGGTCACCTCGCCCCGGGGCCGGCGGGCGGCGACGTGTTCCCTCGCCCGATGGGCGATCTGGCGTACGGCGGCTTGGGTCTTGCCGACGGCCTCCGCGATCTCCTCGTATTCCACGTCGAACACCTCTCGCAGTACGAACACCGCCCGTTCAGTCGGCGTGAGCGTCTCCAGGACCAGCAGCATCGCCATCGAGACACTGTCGGCCAGCTCGACGTCCTCGGCCACGTCGGGCGCGGTCAGCAACGGCTCGGGCAGCCATGGGCCGACGTAGGACTCCTTGCGGCGGCGCAGCGTACGCAGCCTGGTCAGGGCGAGCCGGGTGGTGATCCGCACCAGGTACGCCCGTTGATCCTGGACGACGCCGAGGTCCACGCCCGACCAGCGCAGCCAGGTCTCCTGCAGGACGTCCTCGGCGTCGGCCGCCGAGCCGAGCATCTCGTACGCCACGGTGAACAGCAGGCTGCGGTAACTGACGAAGGCGTCGGTGGCGGTGTCGCTCATACGCATTCGACGCCGAGCCCCTTGATCGTGTGACCTCCGCGGGTGGTGGTCCTCGTCACGCCGTCCTCCCGTCACAAGCTCTGGAGCAGCGGCATCTCCATGTCCGTAGGCGCCAGAAACGCTGGCCGCGAGAGCAGGAGACAACCATGAACGACAAGATCGCACTGGTGACCGGGGCGAACAAGGGCATCGGCCGGGCTGTCGCCGAGCAACTCGCCGAGGCGGGGATGACGGTGGTGATCGCCGCCCGGAGCGCGCAGCGGGGCGAGGAAGCCGCCGCCGAGCTGCGGGCGGCCGGTCGGGACGCGTACGCCGTCACGCTGGATGTCACCGATCCGGGAACCGTCACGGCGGCGGCCGCCGAGGTCGAGGCCCGGTTCGGCCACCTCGACGTGCTCGTCAACAACGCGGGGATCTCCGGGGCCGCCCCGGACGCGCCGATGGACGTCCGCGCCCAGCTCCCCAGCCTGGCCGACCTGGACGTCGTACGCGCGGTGTTCGAGACCAACGTCTTCGGGGTGATCATGGTGACCAACGCGCTGCTGCCGTTGCTGCGGCGGGCGGAGGCGGGGCGCATCGTGAACCTGAGCAGCGACGCGGCCTCGCTGGCCTGGACGAGTGACCAGGAGGGCAAGTTCGGGTCGCTGCCCCCGGCGATCGCGTACGCCCCGTCGAAGACCGCGGTGAACGCCGTGACCGTTCAGTACGCCCATGAGCTGCGCGAGCATGGAATCCTCGTCAACGCGGCCGCGCCTGGGTTCTGCGCGACCGACATCAACGCCCACCTCGGGCACCGGACCGCCGCGCAGGGTGCCGCCGTCGTCGTACGCCTGGCGACGCTCGGCGCGGACGGCCCGACCGGTGGCTTCTTCAGCGAAGACGGCCCACTGCCCTGGTAGCGGCCACTGGTAACGGCCACTATGGACACCGCGTCGGCGGCCCGGCCCCTTCGAGCCCGCCCGGCCGGCCGAACCCGCAGGCCCGTCCAGCCCGCCCGGCCGGCCGGCCGAACCCGCAGGCCCGTCCAGCCCGCAGGCCCGTCCAGCCCGCCGGGCCGGCCGAACCCGCCGAGTGCTACCGCGCCGGATCCGTGACCAGGGATGCGAGGGCGGAAGCCAGCCGCTCCGCCGTCGCGGGATCGAATTCGGGCCGCGCGAGCGAGATCGGCGTACCACGGCGTAAAGCCGAGAGCGGCGCGGCCGGCGGGTCGGCGAGCAGATCCGCCAGCCGCCGGGCCATCGAGGCGACGCTGGTGCCGAAGATCTTGGCCGCCGCACCGACCAGGGCGCGGGTGGGCTGGCTGAAGTAGCGGTGTTGCCCGCTGTCGACGAACAGCGGGTTGTAGAGGACGTAGCGGATGCGGCTGTCCGGGTCCTGCGCCGCGAAGTGCACGCCGAGCAGGTCGTTGGCCCGCGCGCCTTGCATGGTGGCTTGGAGCAGGCTGTAGCCCTGGGTGAGCTGGAGGTCGTCCCAGTGGAGGTGGCCTTGCCGGCCGCCGGTGCCACAGAGGTTGAGGATGACAGGTTTCTCGGCGCGGTCGAGGGCTGGCCGGAGCCGTTCCGCGAGCAGATATCGGGCGAGGACGTAGATGGCGAAGCTCTGCTCGAAGCCTTCCGCGGTCACGACGCGGCGCGGACTGAATCGGCCGGCCGCGAACACGAGGGCGTCGATCCGGTCGGGGAGCCGATCGGCGAGGGCGGCGGTCTGGCGGACGGAGGTCAGGTCGGCGTCGGCGCTGCCGATCGCGATCACCTGGTCGCCGGCCGTTCGCAGGCGGGCCGCGAGGCCGCCGCCGATGCCGCGGGTGCCGCCGAGGATCACTACTGTGCGCATACTTGATCCTGTGCTGACGACTGCGTTGCCCGACAGAAGGCACATTGATGTGCCCTCCACTTCGGCCGACCGGGAGGCGTGCGCGGCGACCGAGGTGCTGCGGCGAGTCGGCGAGAAGTGGAGCGTCCTGGTGCTGGCGCTGCTCGACGAGCGGGCGTACGGCTTCAACGAGCTGGATCGGGCGGTCGACGGGCTGAGCCGCCGCATCCTCACGCGTACGCTGCGGACGCTGGAGGCGGACGGGCTCGTGGCCCGCGAGGAGAAGCTCGATCGAGTGGAGTACGCGCTGACCAGGCTGGGCCGCTCGTTCCTGCCGCTGGTCATCGCGATCGGTGAATGGGCCGAGGCGCACGCCCCGGAGATCGCCGAGGCGCGGGCGCGTACGCGGGTCGACGGAAACGGTCGTACTTTGGGCGGATACGCCGGCTGATCCTCGCTCGTACCATCGGGCCGTGATGCACCTCCCACGCGCGATCTGGGCCGAGCCGCGGCCGCCGGACGCACCGCCGCGCGGCCGGCGCGACTGGGTGTTCGTAGGCCTGGTCGTCGTCCTGGCGGTCGTCGAGTTCGCGGCGCGGCCGAGCCTGCGCGGGCATCCACTCGCGTTGCTGGTGACGGTCGGGCTCGCGCCCACCCTCCTCTGGCGACGGTCGCGGCCACTCCTGGCGCTGGCTGCCGCGTTCGTGGTGTCCGGGCTGGTGGCGGCGCTCGCGCCGGAGGTGCCCGACACGTACGTCATGATCTACGTGCTGGTGCTGCCCTACGCCTTGTTCCGCTGGGGTTCCGGGCGCGAGATGGTCGCCGGGCTCGCCCTGATGGCGGCCAACCTGGCCGTCTCGGTGGCCGTGGATCGGCTGAGTCTCACCGACGCGTTCGGCGGGGCGGCGATCCTGTGCACGGCGCTCGCGCTCGGGGCCGCGCTGCGCTTCCGGGTCAAGGCCCGGACCCGGGAGCTGGAGCAGGTCCGGCTCGTGGAGCGCGAACGGCTCGCCCGGGACCTGCATGACACCGTCGCCCACCACTTCTCCGCGATCGTGATCCGCGCCCAGGCCGGGCTCGCGGTCGCGCCCGTCCAGCCGGAGGCGCCGATGGAAGCGTTGCGGATCATCGAGACCGAGGCCACCCGGGCGCTGGGGGAGATGCGGACCATCGTCCGCGTACTGCGCCGGGACGAGGCGGCCGAACTGGCGCCCAACCCCGGCGTCGCCGACCTCCCCGGGCTCGCGGACCACCCCGGCCCGCCCGTGGCGATCACCGTCGAGGGAGACCTCCGCGAGCTGCCGACAGCCGTGGGCGCAGCGCTCTACCGGCTCGCGCAGGAGTCGGTCACCAACGCCCGCCGCCACGCGCGGCACGCCAGCCGCATCGAGGTCCAGCTCCACGCCGACGACCAGGTGGTACGCCTGACGGTGCGCGACGACGGGGAGATGGCTGGCGCGGCGTCGCCGGGATTCGGCGTACTGGGCATGATCGAGCGGGCCGAACTGCTGGGCGGCGAATGCCATGCCGGACCGGACGGGCAGCGGGGTTGGGTCGTGTCCGCCGTGCTGCCGAGGAGCGGGCGATGAGCGTACGCGTGATCGTGGCCGACGATCAGGAGATCGTCCGCACCGGACTGGTGATGATCCTCAACGCGCAGCCGGGCATCGAAGTCGTCGGGGAAGCGGCCGACGGCGTGGCCGCCGTGCGCCTGGCCCGCCGCGTACGCCCGGACGTGTGCCTGTTCGACATCCGGATGCCGGAACTGGACGGCATCTCGGCCACCCGGGCGCTGGCCGGGCCCGACGTCGCCGATCCGCTCGCCGTCGTCGTCATCACGACGTTCGACCTCGACGAGTACGTCTACGCGGCGTTGCGGGCCGGGGCCAAGGGGTTCCTGCTCAAGGACGCCGGCGCCGTGCTGTTGGCGCAGGCCGTGCACGCGGCGGCCGACGGCGACGCGCTCATCGCCCCGGCCGTCACCGCGCGGCTGCTCAAGGCCTTCGCCGACACCGGCCCCAGCGCCCCGCCCGCCCAGCCGATCGATCCACTGACCGACCGGGAGGAGCAGGTGCTCGCGTCTGTCGCACGTGGATGGACGAACGCCGAGATCGCCGCCGAGCTGCGGATCACGCTCAGCACGGTGAAGAGCCACATCGCGAGCCTGATGACGAAGCTGGGCGTACGCAATCGCGTGGAAATCGCGATGTGGGCGTACGAGATGCGGCGCGTCCGGCCGAAGTAGCCGAAAGTACTACGCGCGAGCCGTTCCGGAGTACGTCTTCGTCGCGACCCGATTGCCGATGAGTCCTCCGCCCGGGATCGCGACCATCGATTCGTGACCTCTTCGCGGAAATCCCAGTGGCTGGCTCCGGCCGGACTGATCGTGCTCAGCCTCGTTCCGGTGATCGCGGCCTTCGTCCGCGGCGCCGAACTGGCCTCCCGTCCGGAGGTGACGCCGGACAACGCGCGCTTCGTCACCGCGCCCGTGCCGATCGTGCTGCACATCGTCGGCAGCATCCTGTTCTCGGTGCTGGGCGCCCTGCAGTTCGCGCCGAGCCTGCGCCGTCGCCGCTGGCATCGGTACGCCGGCCGCCTGGTCGTGCCGAGCGGCATCGCGGTGGCCGGTTCCGGCCTGTGGATGACCCTGACGTACGCGCTGCCGCCGATCGAGGACTCCGGGCTGAGCGTCATCCGGGTGGTCGTCTCCACCGGGATGCTGCTCTGCCTCGTCCTCGGCTTCGTGGCCGTCCGGCGGCGCGACTTCACCACGCATCGCGCCTGGATGATGCGGGCGTACGCGCTCGGCCTCGGCGCGGGCACCCAGGCGTTCACCTTCGGGTTCTGGACGGTGGCCGTCGGCGAACCCGGCGTCCTCGCGTACGCCCTCCTGATGCTGGCCGCCTGGCTGATCAATCTCGCCGTGGCCGAATGGTTCATCGCACGAGGAAAGCCCCGCCCGAAGGCGGGGCGTTCCAGCTTCGGTCGGATCACCGGCGACGCAGGTGACGGGCGGCCAGTGCCGAGATCCACAGCATCGAGGGGATGACGCCGAGGGCGAGGGTCAGCGAGCCGGCCTTGCCGCCGGTCATCGCCCACAGGTTGCCCACGAGGGTGGCGGTACCGGTGATCCGGGAGACGATCGCCCGGCCGCGGTCACCATCCCGGCTGAACTCCCGGCCCAGCACGTAGCAGGCCGCGATCAGGGCGGCGAACGCGATCGTGCCGGACGCGAAGTGGCCGTAGCTGTGCCAGCTCAACGAGGCGGGCATGCCGGCCGGCGTACCGGCGGGGAAGCCGTCCGCCGGGTCCATCACGAAGACGCCGGCGGCCATCATCCCGAGACCGTTGATCCGGACCAGGCGTGGCGCCCACTTACTGCGGACGACCCGGCGCAGCCCGGCCGCGCCGATGACGGTGAGCAGCCCGGCGACGAGGAAGTTGGTGATCTGGAGCCAGCCGAGCGAGCCGGTGCTCAGCTGGCTCAGCGGGTGGCGGGTCAGGTCGAAACCCGCCCGGGTGGCGGCCTGGATCAGGCTCACCGCCGCCCACAGCGGGGCGCTCACTGCCGCACAGATGAGCAGTACGCGAGTGCCGGCCGACGAGGCGGCGGCCGACGGGGCGACGGTGGCGGTGGTGGACGACGCGGTGGTGGACGAGGTGGTGGTGACGCTGGCGGTCATGTCGGGCTCCTTCAGCCGTGAGGACTTGTTTCGCTGACACGTCGATCGGATGATGTGACAGAGAACGGCGGGGTTACCTGTCACATCGGCTATCCGACGTCCTGCCAGACACGCCCTTTCACAGCGGAATGGAGACCATGTCATGCGGTTCCTGATGACGGCCCTGGCCGACGACAACAAGCCCGACGAGAAGCTGTTCACCGAGATGGCCAAGTTCATCGACGAGATGATCGCGGCCGGCATCCTGCTGGCCACCGGCGGTCTCGAAGCCGGCGGGGTCCGGCTGACCTCGGCCGGCGACGAGATCACGGTCACCGACGGCCCGTTCACGGAGGCTAAGGAGGCGGTCGCCGGCTTCGCGCTGATCGAGGTGCGCTCGCGCGAGGAGGCGATCGAACTGGGCCGCCGGTTCCGCCAGATCGTCGGCGACGGCGTCAGCGTGATTCAGCAGGTCTACGGGCCGCAGGGCTGATCGCCGACCAGTGACCGCCGTACATCGGACGGTCGACGCCGTCTGGAAGCTGGAGTCGGCCCGGATCATCGCCGGGCTGACCCGGCTTGTCCACGACGTCGGACTCGCCGAGGAGTTCGCCCAGGACGCCCTGGTCGCGGCGTTGGAGCAGTGGCCGTCGGCCGGGGTGCCGGACAATCCGGGAGCCTGGCTGACGACGATCGCGAAGCGCCGCGCGATCGACCACATTCGACGGTCGGAGCGGCTCGACCGCAAACACGAGGAACTGGCCCGGGACCTCGACCAGCAGCCGGATCAGCAGCCCGACGACGTCCTGCGGCTGATGTTCATCTCCTGCCACCCGGTGCTGCCCACCGCGGCCCGGGTCGCGTTGACGCTGCGGCTGATCGGCGGCCTGACGGCGGCCGAGATCGGGCGCGCCTTCCTCACCACCGAGGCCCGGATCACCCAGCGCATCGCGGCGGCCAAGCAGACTCTCGCCGACGAGCGCGTCCCGTTCGAGCTGCCGGCCGGTCCGGAACTGGCCGGGCGGCTGTCCTCGGTCCTCGAGGTCGTCTATCTGATCTTCAACGAGGGGTACGCCGCCAGCGCCGGCGACGGCCTGATCCGGGCCGACCTGTGTCTGGAAGCCCTCCGGCTCGGGCGGCAGCTGGCCGAGCTGGCCCCGGACGAGCCCGAGGTGCACGGGCTGGTGGCGCTGATGGAGATCCAGGCGTCCCGCAGCGCCGCCCGGACCGGCCCGAACGGGGAGCCGGTCCAGTTGCACGAGCAGAACCGGGGCCGCTGGGACCAGCTGCTCATCCGGCGTGGATTCACCGCGATGCTGCGCGCCCGGGATCTCGGCCGCCCACCCGGTCCCTATGTGCTGCAGGCCGCGATCGCCGTCTGCCACGCGCAGGCGCCGACGGCCGAGGACACCGACTGGCGGCAGATCGCCGCGCTCTACGAGGCGCTGGCCCGGCTGCTGCCGACGCCGATCGTCCAGCTGAACCGGGCCGTCGCCGTGGGCATGTCCGCCGGGCCGCAGGCGGGACTGGACCTCGTCGACGCGCTGCTCACCGATCCGGCGTTGCAGAACTATCACCTGCTGCCGGGCGTACGCGGAGATCTGCTGGCCCGGCTCGATCGGCCGGCCGAGGCCCGGCGGGAGTTCGAGCGGGCCGCCGCGTTGACGGCGAACTCCGCCGAGCGGGAGTTCCTCCGTCGCCGAGCCGAAAGCCTCCCCGACGACGCACCGCCGTCTCTGACGCTCGGCCAAGCGACGGGGGAGTTCCTGCGCCGGGAGGATCTCGACGCGCAGACCCTTCGGGCGTACGCGCAAACGCTGCGACGCCTGTGCCTCGCCGTCGGGGAGGGTCTGCCGCTGGCCGAGCTGACCCCGGATCGGGTGGCGCAGACGTTCGAGCTGGCCTGGGCCGGGGCGGCGGCGCGTACCTGGAATCGGCATCGGGCGGCCGTCCGGTCCTTCAGTGCCTGGGCCGACCTCCCCGATCTCGCCCGTACGCTCGACCGCCGAACCGAGCCGCCGTCGCCCCGGCGAGGGCTCGATCTGGCCGAACTCTGGGCTCGCGAGGTGCCCCTGCGGGAACGCGCCCTGTGGCGGCTGCTGGCGGAGTCGTCGGCCGGA
Organism: Hamadaea sp. NPDC051192; assembly: GCF_040682475.1. Classification (NCBI taxonomy): domain Bacteria; kingdom Bacillati; phylum Actinomycetota; class Actinomycetes; order Micromonosporales; family Micromonosporaceae; genus Hamadaea; species Hamadaea sp. NPDC051192. The sequence continues at coordinate 7,819 of NZ_JBFBAZ010000018.1, read as the reverse complement.
CCCCGGAGTGTGCTGGCGTTGAACGTCGACGACCTGGATCTCGACGAGCGCCGGGCGTGGACCGGGAAGACCTGGATCACCTGGCGGTCGCAGACCGCGTCACTGCTGCCCGGCCTGATCGCCGGGCGGGAGCGGGGACCGGTGTTCCTCGCCGATCGGCGGCGCGGGCCGGGCCGGCCGCCCGCTGCGGCCGACGTCTGCCCGCACACCGGCCGGACGCGGTTGTCCTACGAGCGCGCCGAGTACCTGTTCAAGCAGGCCACCGGGCATACCCTGAGGGACCTGCGAGAATCCTGATCAGCGCTCGACGAGGGCGTGCAGCTGGTTGTACAGCTGCCGGTCGGTGATCGAGCTGTGGAGAACGATCTCGCCTTCGGCCGGGACGAACGTGAGGATCGGGCAGTCCTTGCCGGCCCCGGTCACCCGGACGTCAAGGAGCTTCCGCCCCGTAGCCACCTCATACGCCGTCACCTTGTACACGCCTTCCGCGAAGGCCACCGTGGTGGGCTTGGGCTTGGTGAACTTGCAGGTGCCGAGGGACTTGCCGGCGGCGGCGAGATCGACGCAGGCGACGATCTGCGTCTTCGTGAGATCGGCCGGCTGCCAGGCGTCCCGCAAGGACTTGGCGGTCCCGGCGGGCACGTCGACGGAGCCGGGCTGGTAGCGGTAATCGTCGAAGAACTCGTCCAGCACGGTGACCATGACGGGGTGGGGTGCCGGGCTCGTCAGGGCGGGCGATTGCGGGTAGTACCAGCCTCGGCAGACGCCGTCGAGATCTTCCTTGGTCGTGACGGGAAAGTCGCGAGCCCAGGCGCTGCCGGGGCTGGCCACCACGGTCGGTTCAGCGGGCAAGCCGCTGCCGGGTGCCGGGTGTTTGCGCAGCTTCGTCAAGGCGAGACCCGCCCCGGTCAGGAGCGCCACACTGACCACGATCGCCAGAATGGGCAGCCACGCGGCGCCCCGTGGCGAGGTCGTGCCCGGTGCCGCCAGCCAGTCCGCCAGCGGATCGTCCGCCATGGACAGTAATTCGTCCGCATCGGGCAGTGAACCGTCCGTCTTGGACAGCGGTTCGTGCCCAGAGTTGTTCTGCTCCACCGAACGCCCCCGTCGCGTCGAGTTTCGAGTTCCCGAGTCTACTGGCGAGGGCGTACGCGATGGGGCCGCGTTCAACGGGTGAACGCGGCCCCAGCTCAGCAGATCAGCTCAGCAGATCAGCTCAGCAGATCAGCTCAGCAGATCAGCTCAGCGGATCAGGTCGCGGAGCAGGTGAAGACGGGTGGCGCGTTGGTCGTGCCGGAGTTCGCGAGGAACCCGAACGTCGTGCTGGCCCCGGCGGCCAGACTGCCGTTCCAGCCGGCGTTCGTCACCGTCGTTACCGTGCCGGCCGTGCTGGCCGTCCCGTTCCACGCGCTGGTCACGACTTGGCCGTTGGGCCAGGTCATAGTGACCTTCCAGGTGCTGATGGCCGCGCCGCCGGCGGTCACCGCCACCTGACCCTGGAACCCGCCGGACCACTGGTTGACCACCGTGTACGCGGTCGAGCAGGACTTGGTTCCGCTCGACGAGGTGGGCGACGTGGACGCCGACGGGGAGGTGGAGGCGGACGGGGACGTGGAGGCGGACGGCGAGGTGGACGCCGAGGCCGACGTGGACGGCGATGGCGACGACGAGCCGCCGAAGTTCACGTCCGCGCAGAAGTAGTAGGACTGGTCCATGTGGCTGGCCTGCCAGATGGTGTAGACCATGGCCCGGCCCGTACGCCCGGGGGCGCTCGCGCCGATCAGGGTCGACCAGCCGCCGGCCGACTCGGTGGTCCACTGCGACACGGGGGTGTTGCCCTTCTGCCCGACGAGTTCGAGGTCGGACCATTTCAGGGCTTGGGTGACCGGGTTGAAGCCCGGTTTGCTGACGTACACGTAGACGTAGTCGGCGCCGTGGCCGGCCTGGTCGAACAGCTTCACGTTGAACGTGTTCGCGATCGACTGGGCCTTCCAGTCGCCGATCGTGTCCATCGCGTTGTACCGGCCGCTCTGCGTGTGACCGGCGCTGCACAGCTGGCCGTCCGGGACGGCGGCCTGGTGGTTGCCGGCGACGCCCTCGCGGTAGAGGCCGTTCCAGTTCCACATGGCGTTGGTGTCGTACTGCCAGGCTTGCCAGCACATCGGGTCCTCGGTGGCCATCACCGGGTCCTGGAAGCGGGAGCCCCAGCGGAGCCAGCAACCGTAGTTGCGGGAGGCGGGATCGACGGTAGTGCCGTGGGCGTCGGCGACCTTCGCGAGGCCGGTGGTCAGGAGCACGACTGCGAGGGCGGCGACGATCGCCATGGAGAGGGCGATGGACAGCCACCGCCGGTAGGTGTGGGCGGTCATGCGATGACTCCTTGTCCGTGGAGTGCCCGGAGCGACACTTGGGCGAGTGGGAGTCGCGGCCACGGGGCCGCGCCCTTTGCTCCGGACGTATTCATCTATGGGAAACGATTCAACCGTCCCGCGCCGGTTTTGGGAAGAGGCGGCGGGACTGAGGCACACTACGAGGGTGAAAGACCTGGATGCGGTGGCCGCGCTGCACGACCCGGTGCGCCGGGCGCTCTACGAGTTCGTCGCGGCTTCCGGTCGCGACGTCGGGCGCAACGAGGCCGCCGAAGGGGTCGGCGTCTCGCGTACGCTGGCCGCTTTTCACCTCGACAAACTCGCCGAGGTCGGGCTGCTGGAGACCGGCTTCGCGCGCCTGGGCGAACTCCGGCCCGGCCCGGGCGCAGGGCGACCGGCCAAGGTCTACCGCCGTGCGCGTACAAGTCGATCTGTCGCGGTGCCCGAGCGCGACTATCGCGAGCTGGCGTCGCTGCTCGCGGAGGTGGTCCACGGACTGGACGCCGCCGACGGCGCGATCGCCGCGGCGGCGCGCGCGGGCGAGAAACTGCACGAGCCCGGCGAGTGGTTGGCCACGCTGCGTGAGCGCGGCTACGAGCCCTACGAGCAAGACCAGGTGGTACGCCTCAGGAACTGCCCGTTTCAGCAGGTCGCCGACGAGCAGCCGCTGTTGGTCTGCGCGATGAATCTGGCGTTGTGCCAAGGCGTCGCGGGCGACGACGCGACCGCCGAACTCGACCCGAAGCCGGGCGAGTGCTGCGTCTCGTTTTCTAAAAACAATTCTCGTTGACATAGAAGCGCGCGGTCGGCCATGCTACTGCCATGCATCTCGCGCAACTGAACGTCGCGCATCTCCTCGCCCCGGTCGAGGCGCCCGAACTGGCCGAGTTCGTCGCACTGCTGGAGCCGATCAACGCGCTCGCCGACGCCGCGCCCGGATTCGTCTGGCGGCTCAAGGAGTCGGAGAGCGATCCGACCGCGACCGTCCAGCACGACTTCGGCGACGACCTGCTGATCAACATGTCGGTGTGGCGGACGCGCGACGACCTCTGGAACTACGTCTACCGGTCGCGGCATCTGGGCGTGCTGCAACGGCGGCGTGAATGGTTCACCAAGGCGCTGGAGGTCTACAGCGTGATGTGGTGGATCCCCGAGGGGCACCTGCCGACGGCGGCCGAGGGGATGGCCCGGCTCGCGGCTCTCCGTGAGCGGGGAGCCGGGCCGGAAGCCTTTACCTTCAAGGAGTTCTTCGAGTCGCCGGACGCCTCTCCGGTCACTGTGGACGGCTGACCGGCCGCCAGTCCGCGGGCGGGTCCTCGCCGGTCCGCCCGTCCACGGCCTCCCGCAGCAGGTCGGCGTGCCCGGTGTGGCGGCCGTACTCCTCGATCAGGTCGCACAGCAGCCGGCGGAGGCTCATCTTGCGCCCGTCCGGCCACCCGGTGTGCACGGGCTGCTCGAGCCCGCCGTTCCGCAGGGCCGTGGCCAGCCGGGCCCGGGACCGTTCCACCGCCCCGTCCCAGTACGCGTACAGGGTCGCCGGGTCGTCCGCGGCGGCCGACGAGAACTCCCAGTCGTTGGTGCCGTCCCAGCCGATGGCGTCCCACGGCGCGCCGATCGGATCGCCGGTCAGCTTCGAGGTGAACGTGTAGTCCTCCACGGCGGCCAGGTGCTTCAGCAGACCGCCGAGGGTCAGCGCCGAAGCCCCGATCGAGGTACGCAGTCCCGCGTCGTCGAGGCCGTCGGCCTTGAACCGGAACGTCCAGCGCAGCCGGTCCAGCGCGCCCGTCAGGTGCTCGACTTCGGTCCCGGCCAGCGGCGGCTCCCACGGCGGAGCTGTCTTCTCACTCATGAAGCCCAAGCTAGCGGCTATTCCCGACATCCTTTGTCGGGTACGTCTTTTATTGTGGCCGGATGGAATTGGAGTTCACCGGCGAGATCTTCCACTGGCGCGGCCCCGCCCCGCATCACTTCGTGACCGTGCCGGCGGACGTGTGCCAGGAGATCCAGGAGGTCGCCGCCCGGCTGACCTATGGCTGGGGCGTCATCCCGGTCGGCGTACGCGTCGGCGACACCGACTGGACGACGTCGTTGTTCCCGAAGAACGGCGGGTATCTGGTGCCCGTGCGGGCCGACGTACGCCGGGCCGAGAAGCTCGAACTGGGGGACACCGTGATGATCACGCTGATGCTCGATGCCGACTGACCCCGCCTTTCCAGTACGCCGTGCGCGGGTCGCCGACGCGGCCGTCGTCGCCGTGCTGCTGGACGACTTCAATCGAGAGTTCGACACCTACACCCCGGGGGCCGAGTGGCTCACCGAGCGGCTGAGCAGGCTGCTTCCCGGCGACGAACTGGCGGTGTTCCTCATCGGGGAGCCCGCCGCCGGGCTGGCGGTGCTCTCGTTCCGGCCCAGCGTCTGGACGCCCGGCCCGTCGGTCGTGCTCGACGAGCTCTACGTACGCCCGGAGCAGCGCAATCAGCGGCTCGGCCATGCGCTGCTGGAGGCGGCGTGCGCGCTGGCCGCGCAGCGGGGCGCCGAATCGCTGGAGGTCAACGTCGACGGGATCGACGTCGACGCCCGCCGGTTCTACGAGGCGCACGGGTTCAGCAACACCGAGCCGGGCGAGACCGAGCCGATGTACTTCTACTACCGGGAACTCGCGTAGATCTGTTCGGCTGATCCGATGACTTGACGCTTCATGTGATCATGCGCGCGTGGATTTCGCCGGAAAACGGCGAGGCATGGGCCTCGCGCTATACGTCATCGCCGCCGTCCTGGTCGTCTGGGGCGGATATCAGGTGATGCGCAGCTGGAACTGGGTCACCGCCGAGGGGAAGGTGGACCGGTGCCGGCTCCAGACCACCGGTAGTGGCAACGGCCGGACGTACACGCAGCACTGCGACGTGACGTGGACCGCCGACGGGGTGACGCACAAGGCCACCGTGTCCTTCGACGGCCGGCCGGACCGCACCGGCACGACGCAGAAGCTCCGGGTCAGCGGCGGTGAGGCGCAGGCGTACGAGGGGCGGCTGGGTTCGATGGCGACCGCCGGGCTGGGTGTGCTCCTCGCCGGGGTCGGGTCGCTGCTGCGCCGTCGTCTCGGGGACGCCACCCGCATCGCGACTCAGGGCCGGTAGAACGCCTGGGCCGCTGGGCTACTCAGGCCGCTGGGCTGCTCAGGCCGCTGGTCTGCTCAGGCCGGGTTCGTCTCGGAGCCGGGGTAGTGCGCGGCCGCGGCGTGGATCTCGGCGGCGATCCGGTCGCGGACCGACGGCGGAGCCAGCACCTCGATCGCGGAGCCGAAGCTGAGCAGCCCTTCGACGGCCCACCACTCCTCGTCGAAGGGCACCGTCACCTCGACGGGCTCGGTGGCGGCCACCGGCACTCTGTGCTGGCCGCGTACGGGGATCATGCGCCGAAGGCGCGGCAGCGCCTGCGGCGTGGCCCGCACCGTCACCTCCACCGCGACGTGCTCGTCCTCCAACTCGGCTCGGGCCGCCGCCCACGCCTCGGCCAGGTCGAAGTCGGCGGGCCGGTGCGCCGCGTCGGCGAGCAGCTCGACCTCGCGTACGCGGGAAACCCGGTAAGTGCGGCGTACGCCGTCCCGCAGGGCCAGCAGGTACCAGTCGCCGGCCGCCAGCACCAGGCCCATCGGGTCGACGACGCGAGTCGACGCCTTCCCGCCGCGCACGTACTCCAGGCGTACGCGGCGGTCGAAGAAGGCCGCTTCGGCGAGCTGAGCCAGACAGGGCACCGGTTCGGGCGTGCTGTAGAACCGGACCGGGTCGAGGTGGAACCGTTCCGCCGTACGCCCCGCCCGCTGCCGCGCCTCGCCGGTGAGACTCGCCCAGACCTTGATCCGGGCGCCTTCGAGCAGCTCGCCCAGGCCCAGCTGCTCGGCCGGGCCGGCGAGCCCGAGGAACGCCAGCGCGCCCGCCTCGTCCAGGCCCATCCCCGTCAGCCGAGTCCGATAGCCGCCGTCGAGGCGGTAGCCCCCGGCCGGGCCCCGGACCGAGCGGACGGGCACCCCGGCGGCGGCCAGCGCCTCGACGTCCCGCTGGACCGTACGCTCACTGACCTCCAGCAGGTCGGCCAGCTCCTGCCCGGTGGCCCGGCCGCGTACCTGAAGGTGCAGGAGCAGGGTCATCATCCGGGAGGCGCGCATGCCCCCCATCTTCGCTTCTCGTCCGTCCGGCGGTTTGTGTCGGTGGGTGCTGCCACACTTCGGCTCATGACTCTCGTCGATTCCGCTCGCGCGTTCCTCGACCGGGAAGGGCGGCTGGTCGAACGCCGTCTCGCCGCCGTCCTGTTCGACGGGGCGGACCCTGCCGGAGCAGTCGCCGCCGCGGCGGCGTACCGCAACGCCGACGGCGGCTTCGGCCACGGCTTCGAACCCGACAAACGCTGCCCGGCCAGCCTGCCCATCGACGTCGAGTGCGCGCTCGACGTCCTCGTCGTCGCCGGTGCGCCGGCCCCCGGCTGGGTGCCGCAGGCCTGTGACTGGCTCGCCTCGGTCGCCGCACCCGACGGCGCGGTGCCACTGGCGTTCCCGGTCATCGAGGGCTATCCCCGCGCCGACCACTGGTCCGACTGGACCTACGCGCCCGGCCTCAACCCGACCGCCGGCCTAGCCGGACGGCTGCACCAGCTCGGCGTCACGCATCCGTGGCTCGACCAGGCCACCGAGTGGACCTTCAGCCGGCTCGAAGCCGGGTTCGCCGAAGACGCACACTCGCTGAGCGAGGTGCTCCTCTTCCTCGCGGCGGCACCCGATCGCGTACGCGCCGACGCGCTCGCCGCGCAGGTCGGCGGCTGGCTGGCGAAGCTCCAGTTCTTCCGCGCCGATCCGGACGACCCCGGCTACGGCCTCACTCCGCTGCACTTCGCGCCCACGCCCGACAGCCCGTGGCGGCCGTTGTTCACCGACGCCGCCGTCGACGGGCATCTCGACCGGCTCGCCCGCGACCAGCAGCCCGACGGCGGCTGGCCGATCACCTGGGAGCCGCCGAGCCAGGCGTCTACTGTGGAGTGGCGGGGGATCGAGACGCTCCGGGCCTTGCGGGTGCTCCGGGCGTACGGCCGCCTCTGACCGCCGAGCGAACGACAGCGGCGCCGCCCAGAGGGACGGCGCCGCTGCTTCGGTAAAGCTGTTCGGGGCTCAGATGTTGTTGTCCCAGCCCCGGTTGATCGCGCCCGACGACTGCGGCAGGCCGACGCGCAGCACGTCCCACCGGCGCGCGGGCTCCTCCGAAGACTTCAGAGTCACCTGGTCGCCGACGCGGACACGCGGCTCGACCCAGCAGGTGAGGTAGCGAGAGTCCGACCGTAGATCGACTTGAACCAGCATCGTCATGACGATCACGGTAAGCGCCCCCCACCCCCCACGTCACCCGACTTTCCCCCCACCCACCCCCACCCCCCACCCCACCCCGCCCCCACCCCCACCCACC
>NZ_JBFBAZ010000017.1:0-94313 GCF_040682475.1 Hamadaea sp. NPDC051192 | reverse complement strand
TGGGGGGGGGGGGGGGGTCGGGGGGTGGGGAGGGGTGCACCGGTAGGGTCGGGGGATGCGCGTACTCGTCATCGGGACCGGGGGCCGGGAGCATGCCCTCGCTGCTGCTCTCGCCAAGGATCCGGCGGTCACGGAGGTGGTGGCCGCGCCGGGGAATCCGGGGATCGCCCAGGTCGCCCGGCTGGCCGAGGTGGATCCGATGGATCCGGCGGCGGTGGCTGAGCTCGCCGTACGCGAGGGCGCCGATCTCGTGGTGATCGGGCCGGAGGCGCCGCTAGTCGCCGGGGTGGCCGATGCCGTACGCGAGCGCGGGATTCCGACGTTCGGCCCGTCGAAGCAGGCCGCGCAGTTGGAGGGGTCGAAGACGTTCGCCAAGGACGTCATGGTGGCCGCGAATGTGCCGACGGCCGGTGCGGTGACGGCCGAGACCGACGACCAGGTGGCTGCCGCGCTGGACGCCTTCGGAAAGCCGTACGTGGTCAAGAACGACGGTTTGGCCGCCGGTAAGGGCGTCGTCGTCACCGACGATCGCGACCACGCGGTTCAGCATGCCCGCGAGTGCGGCCGGGTGGTGATCGAGGAGTACCTCGACGGCCCCGAGGTCTCCCTGTTCGTGGTGACGGATGGCGAGGCCGCCGTACCGCTGATCCCGGCGCAGGACTTCAAGCGCATCGGCGACGGCGACACCGGCCCGAACACCGGTGGGATGGGGGCGTACGCCCCGCTGCCGTGGGCCGACGCCGACCTGGTGCCGACGGTCATGCGTACCGTGGTCGAGCCGACGCTCGCCGAGATGCGCCGCCGGGGCACGCCGTTCGCCGGCCTGCTCTACGTCGGCCTGGCGATCACCTCGGCCGGCCCCAAGGTCATCGAGTTCAACGCCCGCTTCGGCGACCCCGAGACCCAGGTCGTGCTCAGCATGCTCGAGACGCCGCTCGCCGGCCTGCTGCTGGCCGCCGCGTCCGGCTCGCTCGCCGCGCATCCCCCGCTGTCCTGGTCCGCGGGCAGCGCGGTCACCGTCGTGATCGCGTCCGCGGGCTACCCCGGCCGGCCACGCCTGGGTGACGTGATCACCGGCGCCGAGGCCCCGGGGGTCTTTCACGCGGGCACAGGGGTACGCGACGGAGCACTGGTCTCGACGGGCGGCCGAGTTCTGGCGTGCACTGCGACCGGACGTGACCTGGCCGAGGCGCGGCTCAACGCGTACCACTTGGTTGATCAGATCAAGATGGACGGTCAGCAGTTCCGCACGGACATCGCCCTGACGGCAGCCGGTATCTAGCCCGCGAGGGCGTCGGCGGCGGCCGGGTCGCAGTCGCGCACGAATTGGGCGCAGCGGGCGGCCTCGTCGGCCTCGCCGATGGCGTCGGCCGCCACGGCCAGCAGGTGCAGGCAGCGCAGGAAGCCGCGGTTGGGCTCGTGCGACCACGGAACCGGTCCCGAGCCGCGCCAGCCGGCCTTGCGAAGCTGGTCGAGCCCACGGTGATACCCCGTACGCGCGAAGGCGTAGCCGGCGACGGCCTCGCCGTTCGTCAGCGCCCGCGCGGCCAGGGCGGCCCATGCGGCGGAGGAGGCGGGATGGTTCGCCGCCACCGTGACCGGGTCGAGGTCGGCCGCGAGATCGGCGGTGGCCGGGTCGGCGGGGAGCAGCGTGGCGGGCGGCTCGGGCAGGAGGTTTTGCATGATCTCCAACCTACCCGAGCCGCCGGCGCCGGCGTTCGCCGCCGCGACCAGGGGCATGACCTCGGTGGCCCCCGTTCGGCGCGATCTCGCCACGCGTTCGGATGAGCGGCCCGTCCCGCGAGCGGCCGGTACTCCTGATCGCTCAAGCCGCGTATAACTGGAGGTCCGGAGCCTCCCCAGGACCCGGTAAGCGAGGCCCGGCGGTTGACCGCCGGGCCTCGTCCGCATCTCCCCCATGGCAGGCAGATCAGGGATACGCAGGCTAAGGACCCCCATGATCACCGGCATATCCGTGATCTGCGGCAAACCGGGGGGCGGCGCCGAACGCGGCGGAGCTAGGATTCGGCGCGTGTCACCGACGCCACGGCCCGAGGTCATCACGCCGATCGACCACAGCCCCGACGAGATCGAGTCCTATGACGAGCTGCGGCTCCACCTCGACCGGGGGACGCTGACCCGGCTGACGGTGCAGGGACTGGACTTGAGCCAGGTCGACCTGGCCGATGTGGAGGTCGCCGACGCGTTGTTCGTCGGCTGTGCCTTGGGGGATCGCCAAATCCTGGAGCTGATCCGGCGCGGCGCGCATGTCGTGCCGGTGTTCCCGGACACGCCGTTCCCGACCCAGCCGTCGCATTTGTACACTCCGGACGAGCTGGCCGCCGGGTTCGCCGCGGGCGGGTTCGACGCGATGTACGACACCGTCGTCTACCGGCATTATCTGGATCGCGGCGGGGCCAACCCGGACCTGCGGGAGGCCCTGGCCCAGCGCATCCACGACCACGGCATCGAGAACGCCCTCGCCGGGGTGTCCGCCGAGTGGCTCGACCGGCACGGCGCGGCGAGCGTCGTCGGGATCATGGGCGGTCACGCCGAGCATCGGGGCTCGCCGGGCTACCGGGACGCGGCGGCCCTGGCCTGGCGGCTGGCGCAGGCCGATCGGCTGGTGCTGACCGGGGGCGGGCCGGGCGTCATGGAGGCGGCCAACCTGGGGGCGTACCTGGCTGGACGGTCGCTGGACGAACTGACGGCGGCGATCGACGAACTCGCGGCCGAGCCGGACTTCCACGAGACGCAGGCCTACACGGCCGCGGCGTTGCGCGTACGGGACGCCTATGCCCCGCCGCCGTCGGCGAGTTGGGAGCAGGCCGGCGGCCTGGCTATTCCCACCTGGTTCTTCGGGCACGAACCGGCCAACCTGTTCGCGGCCCGGATCGCCAAGCTGTTCAGCAACGCCGCTCGCGAGGAGGTCATCCTCAAGCTGTCGCGCGGCGGGATCGTGTTCGCGCCCGGTCGCGCCGGGACGGTGCAGGAGGTCTTCCAGGCCACCACGATGACGTTCTACGGCACCGTCAGCCCGTCCGGCCCGTACGTGTTCCTCGGCCGTCGTTTCTGGACGGAGGAACTGCCCGTCAGCTCGCTGCTCGCGCCGCTGCTCCGGTGTTCGCCGTTGGGTGACCTGAGCGATCTGATCCACATCACCGACGACGTCGACGAGGCCGCCGAGCTCTTGCTCGGCTGAGGGTCGCACCGAATGGGTATGCTCGCCCCCGTGACGACGCCCGAGCCCGCCTCGCGCTCCCGGCTGGTGCCGTGGGTGGTGCTGCCACTCGTCGTGGTCCTGCTCAGCTGCCTGGGCGCGGCCGCGGGCGTCCTGCTGGCTCGTCAGGACGCACGGCCCGGTGGCCCGTCCGCGCTCGACGTGACGGCCACGCCGTCCGGTTCCGCTTCGCCGAGCACGCGATCCGCGCGCTCATCAGTGGTACGCCTTCCGAAGACCCTGCTCGGGTTGGCGAAGACGACCGACAAGACGTTGCTGGAGTCCGCCGAGAAGGCCGCGAAGACGCAGCGCGCCTCCGAGGCCGACACGAGCCAGGTCCTCGCCACCTACTACGGGTCCTTCGCCAAGAAGAACCTCGTCTTCGTACTGGCGGTGCAGGGTGAGGTGGTCGACGCCGACCACCTGTTCGAGACCGTCACGGCGGCGCTGGAGACTCAGCGCAAGGGCCTGAAGCTGGTCGAGGTCGCCCCCGGACCGCTCGGCGGCCGCGCCGCCTGCGGCGACTCGACGGTCTCCGGCGGCACCATCGCCGAGTGCGTGTGGGTGGACTCGGGGTCCTACGCGTTCGTCGAGTTCTTCGGGGCCAAAGCGGCTACCGTGCAGGACAAGTTCATCAAGGCACGCGGTCAGTTGGAGACGGCGGCCTACTAGGCGATCGGGATCCGGGTCCACCGGCCGACCGGGAGGACCACTTCGGGTTCGCCGGAGATCCCGTTCTCGTCCATCGCGTTGAACAGCTCCAGGCGCAGTCCGTCGAAGATCAGCTCCACCGCGTGCAACGCGGTCGGCCGCCAGTGCGCCGGCATCACCCGTTCGATGAGGTTGACCGCACGCAGTTCCCGCCCACGCGCCGAGACGACGGTGGGATGGGTGTCGCTCCACCAGTCCAGGCGCAGTCCGGGCCACTCGACCGGGGCCTGCATGTCGATGGTGTCCCAGCTGATCGCGCACTCGTCGAACTTGCGATGGGTGATCTCGATGTTGGCGTCGGGGAAACCGAGGACGACCGGGCCGCCGGTGAACCAGGCGTGCGCGTCGAGGTCCCACATCAGCCAGGAGCCGACCAGCGGCTGGCCGATGACCTGCTGGAACCGCGCCCGATGGGCGGCCGCCAGTGCTTGGGCGTCGTGCTGCCAGATCGGCTCGTATCCCTCGATACCCAGCACGACCGACCCTCCCCAACCAAACGATGGACCGGACGATATTACCGAATCGGGCACAAAAAACGGGGGCGCACGCCTGGTGGCGCGGCCCCCGTTATACAACGATCAAGCAATCACTTGCCGAGCGAGGTTCCCACCGAGCGGAGCTGCTGGCAGGCCTCGACGACGCGGGCGGCCAGACCGGCCTCGGCCGACTTGCCCCACGCGCGCGGGTCGTACAGCTTCTTGTTGCCGACCTCGCCCTCGACCTTCAGCACGCCGTCGTAGTTCTTGAACATGTGGTCCACGACCGGGCGGGTGTACGCGTACTGCGTGTCGGTGTCGATGTTCATCTTCACCACGCCGTAGTCCACCGCGTCGCTGATCTCCTGCGGCAGGGACCCCGAGCCCCCGTGGAAGACCAGGTCGAACGGCTTGTCCTTGCCGTACTTGGCGCCGACCGCGTCCTGGATCTCCTTGAGGATCTCCGGGCGCAGCTTCACGTTGCCCGGCTTGTAGACGCCGTGCACGTTGCCGAAGGTGAGCGCCGCCATGTAGCGGCCCTTCTCGCCCAGGCCCAGCGCCGCCGCGGTGGCCAGGCCGTCCCCGATCGTGGTGTACAGCTTCTCGTCGATCGCGCCGACGACGCCGTCCTCCTCGCCGCCGACGACGCCGATCTCGACCTCGAGGACCACCTTGGCGGCCGCGGTCAGGGCGAGCAGCTCCTCCGCGATTTCGAGGTTCTCGGCCAGCGGAACCGCCGAGCCGTCCCACATGTGGGACTGGAACAGCGGGTTCTCGCCCTTCTGGACCCGCTCGGTGGAGATCGCCAGCAGCGGCCGGACGAACTTGTCGAGCTTGTCCTTCGGGCAGTGGTCGGTGTGCAGCGCGATGTTCACGCCGTAGTTCTTCGCCACCTCGTGGGCGAAGGCGGCGAGCGCGACCGAGCCGGTCACCATGTCCTTGACGGTCGGGCCGGACAGGTACTCACCGCCACCGGTGGAGACCTGGATGATGCCGTCGCTCTCCGCCTCGGCGAAGCCCCGAATCGCCGCGTTGAGGGTCTGGGAAGACGTCACGTTGATCGCCGGGTACGCGAAGGCGCCGGCCTTGGCGCGATCGAGCATCTCGGCGTAGATCTCGGGTGAGGCAATAGGCATCTCTGCTGCTCCTGACTGCACTCCTGGCGGCTCGCGCTAGCGCTCCCCGGCGGGCCTGTGCTGAACTGCGGGGACCGCGCTGTCCTTCGTTACCTGGAGTATCTCGCATGCAGCCCTGCCGCACGCAGCCGGGCTGTGGAACGGGTCAGGCCGAGACGCGCTCGTGCTTGCCGCGCTGCCGGTTCCGCTTCTTCTCCTTGCGCGTACGCCACATCTCGATGAAGACCGGGATGAGGGAGATGAGGACGATGAGGAAGACGAACGGCAGGATGTACTTGTCGATCTTGTCCGGACCGCCGATGGCGTCGATGATCTGCTGGGCGAAGAAGTACGCCGCGAGCAGGATGCCGTCGGTCCAGAGGATCGCGCCGACGCAGTTCCAGATGAAGAACTGCCGAGTCGGGACTTCGAGGACGCCGGCGACGGGGTTCATGAAGGTCCGCACGATCGGGATGAACCGGGCGAGGACGATCGCCTTGCGCGGGCCGAACTTCTGGAAGTAGTGCTCGGCCTTCTCGACGTACTCCCGCTTGAAGAGCTTCGAGTCCGGCTTGTCGAACATCTTCCGCCCGTAGCGCGCCCCGAGGAAGTGGCCGAACTGGGCGCCCGCGATGGCACAGAGCGGCGCGAAGATCAGCAGCGGGACGATCGGGATCTGCCAGCCGATCACCTCCGGGGCGGCCGACGAGGCGGCGACGCCGGTCAGGAACAGCAGCGAGTCCCCGGGGAAGAAGAAGCCCACCATGAGGCCGGTCTCGGCGAAGATGATCGCCAGTACGCCGACGAGCGCCCAGTTGGGCCCCATCCACTCCAGGTAGTCCATCGGATTGAGCGGGTTGAATCCCATGGACTCACCGGCCGCCAGCACGCTCTCACTCGTCTTCACGCCGACCAAGGGTACCGGGCAAGCTTTCACCGTGTGCGCACGTCTACTGAGGCGAAGGAGGTGGATGTGACCTACGAGGAGTTCGCGGCCACGCGTCTGGCATCGTTTGCCCGGTATGCCGTGATGCTGACCGGCGACGCCCACAGCGCTCAGGATCTCGTGCAAGAAACCATGGTGCGGGCTCAACTGCACTGGCGGAAGGTCAGCCGAGCCGAATCGCCCGAGGGCTACGTCAAACGCATGATGGTCAACCTGTACATCGACTGGCGGCGGGGTCCCTGGTGGCGGCGTGTCCTGTTGCGCTCGGACGCGGGCGCGGAGGTACGCGTACCAGTCGATCTCGCCGAAGGCGCGGCGGATCGGGACCTGGTCTGGCAGGCCTTGGCCCGGTTGCCCCGGCAGCAGCGCGCCGCGCTCGTCCTGCGGTTCTACGAGGATCTGCCGGACGCCGAGATCGCCGAGGCGCTCGGCTGCACCGTCGGTACCGCGCGCGGCTACATCTCGAAGGCTCTCGCCACACTCCGCACCCGGATGAACCCGGGTCTCGTCTCAGGAGGATCACGGTGAACGAGGAGGACATCCGGGCCACGTTCGCCCGCCACGAAGCGGAGGCACCTGACGTGCAGGATTTGCAAGAGTCGATCGACAAGGAGGTACGCCGGAGACGGCGGCGCCGCACGCGTGCGCTCACCGGCGGCCTCGCCGCAGCGGTTGCGCTGGCCATCGCGGTGCCGGTGTGGCTGGCGCAGCGGGCCGGAATCACCCCGGAGGACGCGGTGAACGTCGCCGCCTCCGCTACCGGCGGCACGCCCCGGAAGGCCCTGAACCTACTGGTGCTCGGCTCCGACAAGCGGGCCGGCTGGGGCGAGAACGAGTCCCGGAGCGACACCATTGTGATCGTGCACATCCCGGCCGATCGGAAGAAGATCTACACGGTCTCGATCGACCGGAACACGATCGTGAACATCCCGGCGGACGCCGCAGCCGACTACAAGGGCGGCCTGGAGAAGCTCAACGCCGCGTTCTACTTTGGATCGCAGGGCGGCGACGGCTGGCGAGGCGGACTTCGGCTCAGCGAGAAGACGCTGCAACAGTCCACCGGCACGGTCTTCGACGGCGGCGCCGTGCTGGAGTACGCCTCGGTGAAGCAGGTCGTCGACGCGTTGGGCGGGGTCCAGGTCTGCCTGCCGGCGGCGATCGATCTCCGGCTGACGGAGAAGAAGCAGCCGGGTGACAAGGTTCTCGGCGCGGGCTGCCACACCGTGTCCGGCGCGGACGCGCTGCTGCTGATGCGGACCCGCTACGGGCTGCCGAACGGGTCCTACGACCGGGACCGCAACCAGCAGCGCGTCCTCGTCGGCATCGCGGCGAAGATCGCCACGCTGAACGTGCTCACCGACGCCGCGCGGCTCGCGAACCTGCTCAAGGTCCAGGGCCTGCGGCTCGACCTCGGCGACGTCAGCCCGGTCGCGCTGGCCGCCGAGCTGAGTGGTCTGACGGCGGCCGACGTCGTGCCGATGTCGCTGGCCAACACCTTTGTCGCGTACCACGGGCCGGGGGCGGACAACGGGCTCTCGGGCGAGGGCATCACGTCGGAGGGCAAGGAGTTGCTCGCGGCGGTCGGGACCGGCACGCTGCCGGAGTTCGCGGCCGCACACCCCAGCCTCGTGCTCCAGCGCTGACCGTCCGGCGGCCGGGGACACACCCCCGGCCGCCGGCTCACGCCAGCAGCGCCTTGAGGAAGATCTGGTCCAGCTGGTTCGCGTCGGTCAAGGGGAACGCTCCGCCGCCGGTGATCTCCGCGATCTGCCTCAGTTCGGTCAGGTCCGCAGTCCCGATGCCCAGCAGGATCACGCGGATCGGTCGCGCCACGTCCGCGAGCGCCTCCAGCTCCAGCTTCACCTTCGCCAGCGTCAGGCCGCCGGACAGGTTGCTGCGGCCGTCGGTGAAGACCACGATCGTGTTCGAACGCTCCGGGTCATAGGACGCCTTCAACGACTTGTACGCCGAAAGCAGCGCCTCGAACAGCGGACACTCGTCGGTGCCGGCCAGGTGTGCCGCGCGCATGGTCTGGTCGAGCCTCTGGCGCTGAACCGTGTCCAGCGTGCCCATCTGGACGAGGGGCTGGGTGCCCCGCCCGGCGAAACCCCACAGCGCGAGCTGACTGTCCGAGGTGAACAGGGTCAGCCCATGGGTGGCCGATTCCTGCATCAGCTTCAGCCGGGTCTTCCCGGACGCGTTCAGCGGCAGGCTCATCGACGACGTCACGTCGGCCAGGGTGATGACCTTCGACGGCGTCTTGGCCGCCACCCAGATGCTGAGCGCTGTGCGTACGGCGGTCTGGTCGGTCACCGGCTGGACGTGCGCCTGCGTCGCGGTCACTCCGTGGCCGACGGTGAAGCCCGGACCGGCCACGCCCGACGGCGTACGCAGACCGTGCCGGCCCAGCACGTCGGCGTACGCCTCACTGCTGAGCGCCGACCGGAACGCCTCGGCCGCCAACCGCACCTTCGGCGTCTTCTGGGTGAGGACGGCGTACGGGAAGTCCAATGTGGGTTCGACGGCGAGCGGGACGGCGGCCGCCTTCACCGTCGGATTGCCCGCGTTGTACTGGATCACCGACTGTTCGCTCATCGGCGCCGCGCCGAGCCCGGTCGCGAATCCGGCGAACAGATCCTTCGTGTCCGCGTACGCCTTGTCGGTGTTGACCCGCAGGCGGAACGCGCCGACCAGTTTGGGCAGATCCGACTCCTGGGTGACGACGACGTCCTTGAGGAGCATCGCGCCGACGAGGCCGGCGGTGTCCCGCCGCGGATCGGTCATGCCGAGCTTCACCTTGCCGTCGGCCAGGAGCGCGCCCATCGCCTTGGCGTCCAGCGGTCCGGTGCCGAGTTGCCGGGCGACCGCTTCGGGCATGCCGACGACGACCGGGCTGATCGCCACCGACGGCGTCGTCAGATCGAAGGCGTCCCGGTCGACCGCGCGTACGCGACCGAGCCAGGCCGACGAATCGGGGATCCATACCGCAGGCAGATCGGCCTCGGTCGGAGTGGGCACCGGGCTGCGCCCGATGTCCACCGTGCCACCGGAGTACGTGCCGAGCGCGTTGGCCATCTCGGCCGACGACCGGGGCTGCACCTCGACGTTGACGCACGAAGCGGCGTCCTTGGCCGCGGTCTGCTGCCAGGAGTTGGCGATCTCGATGAGCGCCGGAGCGATCGCCGGATCAGCCGCGACGACCAGCCGCGTGCCGGTGCTGGTGCCGCACCCGTCCGCGTCCGCCGTCACTGTCTTCACGAGTACGCCCAGGCTCAGCAGGAGCACGGTGGCTCCGGCTACCGCCAGGGTGAGCTGCCCCGGTCCACGCCGGGGGCGATGCCGCCCTGCCATCTCTCACCTCGTCGCGCGGCCCGGACCGGCTCGGTGCCGGTGGGGAGACCGGTCGCGCTCGAAGCCCACAGCTTAGAGGCGAATGAATTTCGTGCAACACCCAGATCTCAGCCGGGTGAAGTAGTCGTCTGAATACGACGAAGGGAGCGCCTCGCTCGCAGGCGCTCCCTTCGGTGATGCCGTAGTTCGTCGGAATCGTTTGCGCGATTCGCCGACGAAGTTCAGCGGGCCTTCTTCGTGGCGCGCTTACGCGGCGGCGTCAGCAGCTCCGCCACAGTCGCGATCGCCGACGGAACAAGGCTGTAGTAGGCCCAGACACCGCGCTTGTCCCGGTTGAGCAGACCGGCCTCGGTCAGGATGCGCAGGTGGTGGCTAACAGTGGGCTGAGACAGACCGAGCGGAGCGGTCAGGTCGCAGACGCAGGCCTCACCCTCCGGAGCGGACTGGATGAGGCTCAGCAGGCGCAGGCGGGCCGGGTCGGCCAGAGCCTTGAGGACCCCGGCGAGGCGCTCCGCGTCCGCCTTCTCGATGGGCTCACCGGCGAGCGGCGAGACGGGGGGCAATGGGTTATCCACCAGGGCAGTTCCCACTTACTCCATCCTTCCAAGTGAACAATTGACTTGTCTGCATATTAGCAGGTCCAAGTCTAAAGATGTGCTACCGACTCAATCCGAGGTCGGACAGGGTGAAAGCGGCGCGGTACGGCAGACCAGCTGCTCGAACCGCATCGCCGGCGCCTCGATCGACAATAACCGCAACGCCGATGACTTCCGCACCGGCCTCCCGCAAGGCGTCGACAGCGGTGAGAACGCTACTCCCCGTAGTCGAGGTGTCCTCCACAGCGACGACCCGGCGACCGGCGACGTCTGGCCCCTCGATCCGGCGCTGCAGCCCGTGAGCCTTGCCCGCCTTGCGGACGACGAACGCGTCGACCGGGCGATCGGTGCCCGCACTGGCGTGCAGCATGGCCGCCGCGACCGGGTCCGCGCCGAGCGTCAGCCCGCCGACCGCGTCGTAGTCCCAGTCGGCGACCAGGTCCAGCAGAACCCGCCCCACCAGGGGCGCACTCGCGTGGTGCAAGGCGATGCGGCGCAGATCGAGGTAGTAGTCGGCCTCCGCTCCGGAGGAGAGGATCACCCGTCCATGCACCACTGCTAGGTCAGTGATGAATTTACGGAGGTCTTCGCGATCCGACATGCTGCCGACTGTACCGCATGCCACCTGGGAGTCTTACTGGGAGTCACCGACAGTCCGCCCCATACTCTTCGCGCCGCGCGGCATGATGCGGTGCAACAGGGCCCGCGGCGTGATCTTCAAGGCGCCCACGGCGACCTTGTAGCGGACGCTCGGCACGCTGACGAGCTTGCCTTTCCGCAGGTCACGCATACCCTGCCGGACGACGTCCGGAGCCTGCAGCCACACGAAGCCCGGCATCTGGTGAGCGGCGATCCCGGCGCGCTGATGAAATTCGGTACGCGTGAATCCCGGGCACAGCGCCATCACGCGTACGCCCCGGTGTTTGACGAGCATGCCGACCGCCTCACTGAAGCTGGTCACCCATGCCTTGCTGGCCGGATAGGTCGAACCCGGCATTGTCGCGGCGAATCCGGCGACCGAGGAGACGTTCACGATCGCCCCTTTTCCTCGCTCCACCATCTTCGGGAGCGCGGAATGAGTGAGACGCATCACTGCGACGATGTTCAGGTTCAGCAGATGAAGTTCATCCTCTACATCGGACTTAAGGAACGACTTGTTGAGTCCGAGTCCCGCATTGTTCACGAGCAGGTCGATCGGTTCCGTCGTGAGCACCTTTTCGACCGCGGCCAGCCCCTCCGGCTTCGTCAAGTCGGCCGGGACCGGCGTCGCGCGTACCCCATGTTCTTGAGCGAGTTGCGCGCAGAAGGCGGCGAGCCGCTCAGCGTCCCGGGCGACGAGGATCAGGTCCATGCCCGCGGCCGCGCGGTCGCGGGCGAACTGGGCGCCGATGCCGGCCGTGGCACCAGTGATCAGAGCGGTCGGTGCCATCGCGACATCCTCTACGTCGTGGGTGGCTGCCACATCGGCGTGACCTTGCGGAAGAAGGCGTTCGCCACCGGCATCGCGAGCAGTATGGCTACCGCGAGGTAGCCGAGCAACTGGAGAATCGCGGCCGTTCCGCCGAGCCCGACCTGCCAACCGGGCACCGCGTCCGCCATCGCGCGAGCCAGATCCACTTGTTCCTGGGCCTGCTGATCGCCTTCGACGGTGATCCGGTCGAGGTTCTTGAGGAAGATGAGCCCGGCTCCGCCGCAGCACGCGCACAGCGCGCCGATGCCGCACAGCACCCAGGTGGTGATCCGGGCGGCGTTGCTGCCCTTGACGAGGAAGTACGCCAGCACCAGCAGCACGATGGCGATCAGCAGGCCGATCACCGCGCTCAGAATGGTTTGCAGGCGCAGCTGCGTGACCTGATCGTCGATCTTCTGCGGGGACACCCCCACCCGCAGCGCCAGTACGCGGAACCGGTCGACCGTGGACCCGAGCGACGCGAGGCTGACGATCGCGTTGAGCAGGCCGATGACCCCCAGGACGACGAGGATGACCGCGGCGGTGACGACGACCGCGGGCGCCTTGCGGGCCGGCTGCACCGCCGGTGGGCCGTAGCTCGACATGAAGCATCCCCCCGAATCAGTTCTAACAGGACGAAACTAACCCGGGGGGATGCGACGGCGCAGACGTTTCGGCCGGTCAGGTAGTCGGATAGGTCGGGTAAGGCGGGGTCCACCCGGCGTTCGGGGCAGGCTTGCGGAAGTACGCGTTCGCCGCCGGCAGGACCAGCAGGATGATGACCGCGAGCGCGATCAGCGCCTGCAGCGCGCTCAGGGAGACGGAGACGGGGTGGACCCAGCCGGGGGTGGCCGCTTCGAGCCGCCGCTGGAGTTCCTCCGCGTCGACGCCGTTGGTGCTCGACGAACCGCTGAACGACATCCCGGTTCCGTTGGTGGCGGTCCCGGCGCCGGCGCAGCAGAGCAGCAGACCGGCCATGACCCAGGTGACGATCCGGGCGGGTTGCTTGCCCTTGAGGTCCAGCACGCCCAGGGTGATGAAGCCGACGGCGAAGATCACGACGAACAGAGCCGCGACGCCGATGCTAACGGCCATGATCACGCCGGCGGAGTCCTCCATCGGCGTGCCCTTGTAGACCTCGGGGAACACGTCGCCCATCGCCTGGTAGGTCGGGATGCTGACGAGCAGCCCGATGACCTGGAGCGCGGCGAGCAGATAGAGCAGGAAGCCGGCGGTGGTCACCACGGCCGGACGAGGGGGCCGCTCCGGTTCCACCACGGCGACCGGGGGTGGGGGTGGCATGGTCATGCGCCACACCGTACCCAATCCGGGCTATTTTCTCAGGCCCAGGTCACAGGTCCATGAGCGCGGCCCGAGCGGCGCTGTACGCCGTGACGACGTCCCGGACCGGAGCCATCACATAGGACTCGGCGACGCGGGCGTACTCGGCCTTCGTCCGGCGATCCTTCTCGTCCTGCGCCTTGCGGCCCAGCCCGGGTACCACCGCGCCGACCGCCCGGCGCCAGCCGCCGCCCTTGTCGAAGGCGTTGACCCGTTCGGACGCGCGCTCCAACGCCGCGGGCAACTCGGCGGCCCGCAGGGTCGCGGCCTCCGAGATCGCCTCGAACCACACCTTCGGCAACCCGTACGCCGCGTGCTCCGCGTACTGCTCGGCCGCCTCGACCAGCCGGTCCTTCGAACCTCTGGCCCGGTGGAAGCCGTCGGCCAGGACGGACGGGCTGACGACGGGGGCGGGTCCGCCGAACAGTTCGGCGAGATCCTCGAGGACGACCACGAGATCGGTGTCGAGCCGCTCCAGCACCGCCCGGCGACCGACGACCGACGGTTCGAGCATCTCCCGGAGCTGGCGGATGCCGGCGAAGCCGGCGATCCCGGCGCCGGTCGCGGCGAGCGGCGACTTCGACGGATCGGGCTTGCGGAAGGTCGACCGTGGCCGCGCCGGCGGACCGGGCACCTCGTCGGTCGCGGAGGTCGCCACGAGCGGCACGTCGGTCAGGCCGCCCTCGTCGAGCAGCCGTCGCAGGTCACCCGCCACCTGCGGCAGGTTGGCCGGGAGCAGCCGGTCGGTCTGGTTCAGGGCGACGACGAAGCCGCCCCGGCTGGTGGCCAGCCGGCGCAGGTAGCCGTCGTGGACCACGAGATCGGAGTACTTCTGCGGGTCGGTCACCCAGACCACCACGTCGACCAGTTCCAGCAGCCGGTCGACCTCAGCCCGGTGCGCGGGCTGGATCGAGTCCACGTCGGGCAGATCCAGCAGGACCATGCCCCGCAGGCCCACCTCGTCGTCGCCGTCCAGCGCGGACTCCCGGGTGAACCGGCGACGGGGCTGCACCCCGAGCCAGTCGAGCAGGGCCTCGCCGCCGTCGCGATCGCCCCAGACACACGCGTACGCCTCGGCGGTGGTCGGCCGCAGCACCCCGACCGGCGACCGGTCGAGCGAGGTGAAGGCGTTGAACATGCTGGACTTGCCGCTGCCGGTCGTCCCGGCCAGCGCCACCGTCGTGTGGGAGAGGGACAGCTCCAAGCGCGCCGAGGCGCGAGCCGCCGCCGCACGAGCGATCACCAGGCGGTCGGCGGGCAGGTAAGGGCCCGCCACGTCGAGGACGGCTCGGAGGGTGTCGACCTTCGCGTGCACCGACGACGGAGTCGGTGCGCCGTCAGCCCGCTGGGCGCCCCCCGCGCGATCCGGCGTCAGCCGGGCGGTCTTCCTGCTCATAGTGTGACAGTCTCCCCGACGTCTGAACCTTGCGGAATGTCAGCCGCAGGCCGTTCCGGTCGCCCGTTCGGCTGACCGTTAGACGTCGAGGATTGGACCACATCCGCCGGGTCCGTGTCGGCGGGGTCGGCCTCCGCCGAGGTGGCATCGGCGGTTTCCGCCTCAGGTTCCGCCTCTTCCCACGTTCCGGGCTCGTCGTGCACGTCCTGCTTTTCGCGCAGAACGACCGTTTCCCGCATCTCATCCCGCACGTCGGCGGGTTCCGCGGCTGGTTCGAGGGCGAGGTCCGGGACAGGTTCGGGGGCCAGCAGCCGGGCGGGTTCCGGCGCCGGTTCGGCGGCCGGCTGGGCCGGGGCCGGCGGGCCGGCGACGACCGCGGCGAGCCAGCCGCGCAGCGGCGCCACCAGATCGTCGGGCAGCATGCCCTGCCGGTCGAGCCGGGTCTCCGGAATCAGGAACAGCGGCGGCTCGGGCGGGCCGAGCAGCTCCCGCATGTGGTCCACGATGTCGTACGCGAACCCGGCGGGCACCCGATCGAGGATGATCCCGAGCGCGACCTGCCGCTCCCGCGCGGCCCGCAGCCGCGCCCAGGCGGCCGCGTCGGCATAGCGGGACGCGGTGGTGACGAAGAGCCAGAGGTCGGCCGCGGCGAGCACACGATCCGCGGCGGCCCGGTCGACGTCGCCGACCGAGTCGGAGTCGGGGGCGTCGATCAGGGCGATGCCCTCGGGCATCACGGGGGCGCAGATGGGACGCAGGCCGTGGCGGCGGACTGTCGCCCAGTCGCGGGGATTGCAGACCAGCACCGGCTGGCGGGTGGTCGGGCGGAGCACCCCGGCTGCGCTGACGGGCGCCCTGACCAGGCTGTTGAGCAGCGTCGACTTACCAGCGCCGGTGGGTCCGCCGACCACCGCGAGCAGGGGAGCCTGGGCCGCGCCATGAGTCACGCAGACCAGACTAGACTGCCGTACGCCGATGTGACTTGACTGTGAAAGACTCAACCCTCTGCTTGACGATGGGCGCGCATGTGTCAGTATTGAGTCCGATCCACTCAACTTAGGCTCAGTACAGCTTCAGTACCGGCTTGAAACCGGCTTGAACCTGCTTGATACCTGGAGGAATACGACATGGCACGTGCGGTCGGCATCGACCTGGGGACGACCAACTCGGTGGTCAGCGTCCTGGAGGGTGGCGAGCCCACCGTCATCGCGAACGCCGAGGGCTCCCGCACGACCCCCTCGATCGTGGCGTTCGCCAAGAACGGCGAGGTGCTCGTCGGCGAGGTGGCCAAGCGTCAGGCCGTCACCAACCCGGACCGGACGATCCGGTCGGTCAAGCGTGAGATGGGCACCAACTGGACCATCGACATCGACGGCAAGAAGTACACCCCGCAGGAGATCTCCGCGCGGGTGCTAATGAAGCTCAAGCGCGACGCCGAGGCGTACCTGGGTGAGAACATCACCGACGCGGTCATCACGGTCCCGGCGTACTTCAACGACGCCCAGCGCACCGCCACCAAGGAGGCGGGCGAGATCGCGGGCTTCAACGTCCTGCGGATCGTCAACGAGCCGACCGCGGCCGCTCTCGCGTACGGGCTGGACAAGGGCACCAAGGAGCAGACCGTCCTCGTCTTCGACCTCGGCGGCGGCACCTTCGACGTCTCCCTGCTGGAGCTGGGCGAGGGCGTCATCGAGGTCAAGTCGACCGCCGGTGACAACCACCTCGGCGGCGACGACTGGGACGACCGGGTCATCGACCACCTGATCAAGACCTTCCGCGGGCAGTACGGCATCGACCTGAGCGCCGACAAGATGGCCATGCAGCGCCTCAAGGAGGCGGCGGAGAAGGCCAAGATCGAGCTCTCGGCGGCCCAGACCACCAGCATCAACCTGCCCTACATCACGGCCGGCCCGGACGGCCCGCTGCACCTGGACACCTCGCTCACCCGGGCCGAGTTCCAGCGGATCACCCAGGACCTCCTGGACCGCTGCAAGACCCCGTTCGAGCAGGCGATCAAGGACGGCGGCGTCAAGGTCGCCGACATCGACCACGTGATCCTGGTCGGCGGCTCGACCCGGATGCCCGCCGTCTCCGAGCTGGTCAAGCAGCTGACCGGCGGTCGTGAGGCCAACAAGGGCGTCAACCCGGACGAGGTCGTCGCGGTCGGCGCGGCCCTCCAGGCCGGTGTGCTCAAGGGTGAGGTCAAGGACGTCCTGCTGCTCGACGTGACCCCGCTCAGCCTGGGCATCGAGACCAAGGGCGGCATCTTCACCAAGCTCATCGAGCGGAACACGACGATCCCGACCAAGCGCTCGGAGATCTTCACGACCGCCGACGACAACCAGCCCTCGGTGCTCATCCAGGTCTTCCAGGGCGAGCGCGAGATCGCGGCGTACAACAAGAAGCTCGGCACCTTCGAGCTGACCGGCCTGCCGCCGGCGCCCCGGGGCGTACCGCAGATCGAGGTCACCTTCGACATCGACGCCAACGGCATCGTCCACGTCAACGCCAAGGACCTGGGCACCGGCAAGGAGCAGTCGATGACGATCACCGGCGGCTCGGCGCTGCCGAAGGACGACATCGACCGCATGATGCGCGACGCTCAGGAGCACGCCGACGAGGACAAGCGTCGCCGGGACGAGGCCGAGACGCGCAACGTCGCCGAGCAGCTCCAGTGGCAGACCGAGAAGTTCCTCGCCGAGAGCGGTGACAAGCTCCCCGCCGACGCGAAGGACAAGCTGAACGACGCTCTCACCGAGGTGCGTTCGGCGCTGGGCGGCACCGACCTGGAGAAGATCAAGACGGCGCACGAGAACCTCGCCCGCGTCTCCTCGGAGGCCGGTTCGCTGCTCTACGGCCAGAACGCCCAGGGCGCGGCGGCCGGCGGCGAGTCCGCCGACGGCCCGGGTGCGGCCAAGGGCGGCCCGGAGGACGTCGTCGACGCCGAGATCATCGACGAAGACGGGAAGAAGTGACCGACAGCAACGGCAAGACCCCGGCGGATCAGTCCGCCGGGGCTGCCGAGCGAATCGTGATCCGGGACAAGCGGAAGATCACTCCGATGGGAGACGCGGCGGGGAAGGACAAGCCCGCGTCGCAGAAGGACGGAGCGACCATGCCTACGCCTGAAGACTCGGCCGCCAAGAGCACCGAGCCGGCGGAGACCGCCGAGACCGTCACCGAACCGGCCGCGGACGCGGCGACTTCGGAGGCTGCCGCGGAGTCGGAGGCGACGACGGCCGCTGATTCGGAGACGCCGGCGGCTGAGGCCGCTCCGGTTGCGGACACCACGGCGGACGAATCCGCCGAGGCCGCACCGGAGACCGAGGCCGCAGAGGTGCCGAAGGCGGAGACCCCGACCGCTGAGCCCGAGGAGGCGCCGGCCAAGAAGGCGGCCGCCCCCGAGGAGGAGGACGACTCGGGACCGCTCGGGGCGGAGCTGGAGATGCTGCGCAAGCAGCTCGACGAGGCTCAGGTCGACATCAAGCGGGTGGCCGCGGAGTACAAGAACTACCGCGACCGCGTCAAGCGCGATCAGGCCACCGCGTCCGAGGTGGCCGTGGCCGGCGTGCTCGCGGCGTTGCTGCCGGTGCTCGACGACCTCGACCGGGCGCGCGACCACGGCGACCTGACCGGCCCGTTCGGCTCGGTCGCCGAGCAGCTGCTGACGGTGGTCGGCAAGTTCAACCTGACCGCGTTCGGGGCCAAGGGCGACCCGTTCGACCCGAACCTGCACGAGGCGGTCGCGCACCTGCCGTCGCCGGACGTCACCGAGGAAACCTGCATCGACGTCATGCGCCGCGGCTACATGTTGGGTGACCGGCTGCTGCGACCGGCCATGGTCGCGGTCGCCGCGCCACCGGAGTAAAGAACTAGCACGGGGGATCGTGCGGGTCCCGTCGGCGACGGCGGGACCCGCACGCACAGGTCGGGGCGAGAAGGGAGGACGGGCACCGGTGACCTCGAAGGACTGGCTGGAGAAGGACTTCTACGCCGTGCTCGGGGTGGCGAAGAACGCCACCGCCGACGAGATCAAGCGGGCGTACCGAAGGCTGGCCCGCGAGCTCCACCCGGACCACAACCCCGGCAATCCGCAGGCCGAGGAACGCTTCAAGAGCGTGTCCGAGGCGTACGCCGTGCTGTCGGACGACAAGCAGCGTCGCGAGTACGACGAGATGCGCTCGCTCTTCGAGGCCGGGGCGTTCCGGCGGGGCGCCCGCACGGGCGGCTACACCGCGCCCGGCGGCTTCGAGGACGTGTTCGGCGGCGGCGACTCCCGATTCGGCGGAGCGGGTTTCTCCGACCTGTTCAGCACGATCTTCTCCGGCGGCAACGCGCCCGGCGCGACCCGTCGGGGGCCCGCCCGCGGCCGGGACGTCGAGACCGACGTGATCCTGGAGTTCCGCGAGGCGGTCAAGGGCACCACCAAGCCCGTCACCGTACGCTCGCCGGGCGTCTGCGACGTCTGCCACGGCAACGGCGCCCGTCCGGGGACACTCCCCCGCACCTGCCCGGTCTGCCAAGGCAGCGGCTTCGTGCCCCGGGCTCAGGGCGCGTTCAGCTTCTCCGAGCCCTGCCGCGAATGCCAGGGTGTCGGCACAGTCGTCGACGAGAAATGCCACGAGTGCCACGGCACCGGCGGCGTCACCAAGACGCGTACGCTCAACGTCCGCATCCCGGCGGGAGTCGCCGACGGGCAGCGCATCCGGCTGGCCGGACGCGGCGAGCCCGGCGAACGCGGCGGGTCGGCCGGTGACCTCTACGTCCTGGCGCGCGTACGCCCGGATCCGATCTTCGGCCGCTCGGGCGACGATCTGACGTTGACCGTCCCGATCGGTTACTGGGAGGCGGCGTTCGGCGTCGACCTCCGCGTGCCGACCCTCGACGGCCCGGTGACCCTCCGCGTCCCGGCCGGTACGCCGAGCGGCCGCACGCTCCGCGTACGCGGGAAGGGGGTGGCCCGCAAGGACGGCCGGACCGGCGATCTGCTGGTCACCGTGGAGATCGAGGTCCCGAAGGACCTCACCGCCGACGCCCGGGCGGCGTTGGAGAACTACGCGCACTTCGCGCCGCGTCCGTCCCGCCAGCACCTGGACGTGCACCTGCGGGAGCCGAGCGAGGGAGAGGTCCACTATGGATGACCCTGGTTGGCGGGAGACCGAGATCCAGATCGACGCCAAGGTGCTCATCATCTCCGTGGCGGCGCAGATGGCCGGGATGCACCCGCAGACGCTGCGGCAGTACGACCGGCTCGGACTCGTCCAGCCGGGCCGCGCGGCCGGCGGCGGCCGCCGTTACAGCCTCCGCGACGTGCAACTGCTGCGCGAGGTGCAGCGGCTCAGCCAGGACGAGGGCGTCAACCTGGCCGGGATCAAGCGGATCATCGACCTCGAGAACCTCGTGGCTCACTTGGAGGAGCAGGTCAACGAGCTGCGGGAGATCGCCCAGGCGGCCCTGCAGCGGGTGGCCGAGCTGGAGGCGATGTCGCCCTTCCCCCGCCGCGACCTCCTACCCTCCCCCCGCCAGACGAACGCCCTAGTCGTCTGGAAGCCCCAAAACCGCTCTTGATCTTGCTCTTGATCTTGCCCAAAGCCCGATAGCGCACGTCATTTGTTTCCTGGCAAGGCGCACGACACCGCCGTTGGCTTTGGCGCAGTGGCCCGTAGGGCCTCTTCGTCAGGGGCGGGTGGGCGGGAAGGTGGCGAGTAACGCCGCCAGGGAGCAAATGACGGGCGCTTCACAATCTCCGGCCGGAGCGGACCAGGCCGCCTTCACACCATTCGTGGTACTCGAAGAGTTCTTGGCGCGCCATGAGCATCCGCGTGTTGTGCGCCCAGGTCACCATCAGCTCGTCGCCTTCTTCCTCGGCGACCTCGACCAGCTTGCGCAGCTTCTTGCGCGGGTGCGCCCGGAAGCTCGTGCGGATGCCGTCGGCGGCGTAGATGTAGACGCAGTGCAGGGCGAATCGGCGGGCCGGGCAGCTCGGGTCCATGGCCAGGTCGAACAGCGGATCGATGAGCCGATCGTTGGACACCAGCAGGTCCCAGTCGGGGGGCAGCGTCTGCAACGGGACCGAGTCCGGCGAGTACGCCCACGCGCGCAACTCCGCCGGCCGTGGATCGACCGGATTCACGAAACCGCGGAACACCGCCTGTTGGACGCTCACCATGTGCTCCCGAGGAAGGGCCTTCCTGGCTCAGCCGCGATGCTGCGGCGACACCGTAGCGTGCTGGCTCGGTGACACGGCATTTCCGATGCCAAGCCGTTATATGTCATTCCCGGACCCATTCCGGGGACCCGCGATGTAGCGCCCCGAAGTTGAGTCGACTAGACTCAACCCACGATGGACACTCAACGCCTCACCACCAAATCCCGGGAAGTCATCGCCGGTGCGGTAGCCATCGCCGGGCAGCGCGGACACGCCGTCGTCGAGGCCTGGCACCTGCTGCTCGCCCTCCTCGACACAGGCGGTTCGACCGCAGCCGGGCTACTCCGCGCCGTGGGGGCCAACCCCGCCGACGTACGCCGTGCCGCCGCCCGCTCGGTCGAGCAGATGCCCACGGCCCGGGGCTCCAGCGTCGCCGAGCCGACGCTGTCCCGGGAGTTCCTGAACTCCCTCAACGCCGCCGAGCAGATCGCCCGGCCGCTCGGCGACGAATACGTCTCGACCGAGCACCTGCTGGCCGGGCTCGCCCAGGTCGGTGGGGCCGTCGGCGACCTGCTCAAGCAGCACGGCGCGACGGAGCAGCAGCTGGTCGCCGCCTTCCCGACGATCCGCGGCGGCGAGCGCCGGGTCACCAGCCCCGATCCCGAGCAGCAGTACCAGGCGCTCGAGAAGTACGGCATGGATCTGACCGCCCGTGCCCGGGAGGGCAAGGTCGACCCGGTCATCGGGCGCGACGCCGAGATCCGGCGGGTCATCCAGGTGCTCTCGCGGCGTACCAAGAACAATCCGGTGCTCATCGGCGAGCCCGGCGTCGGCAAGACCGCCATCGTCGAGGGCCTCGCCCAGCGCATCGTCGCCGGCGACGTCCCCGAGTCGTTGCGCGACAAGCGGCTGGTGAGCCTCGACCTCGGGGCCATGGTCGCCGGCGCGCAGTACCGGGGGCAGTTCGAGGAGCGGCTGAAGAGCGTCCTCGAGGAGATCACCGGCAGCGACGGCCAGATCATCACCTTCATCGACGAGCTGCACACGGTGGTCGGCGCGGGCAAGGGCGAAGGCTCGATGGACGCCGGCAACATGCTCAAGCCCATGCTCGCCCGGGGCGAGCTGCGGATGGTCGGCGCGACCACGCTCGACGAATACCGCGAGCACATCGAGGCGGACCCGGCCCTCGAACGGCGCTTCCAGCCCGTCCTGGTCGGCGAGCCGTCCATCGAGGACACCATCGGCATCCTGCGCGGGCTCAAGGAACGCTACGAGGTGCACCACGGCGTACGGATCACCGACGCCGCGCTCGTCGCCGCGGCCTCGCTCAGCGACCGCTACATCGCCGACCGATTCCTGCCCGACAAGGCCATCGACCTCGTGGACGAGGCCGCGTCGCGGTTGCGCATGGAGATCGACTCGCGTCCCGTCGAGGTCGACGTGATCGAGCGAGCGGTACGCCGCCTGGAGATCGAGGAGATGGCGCTGGCGAAGGAGAGCGACCCGGCTTCGGCCGAGCGCCTCGATCGGCTGCGCGCCGAACTGGCCGACAAGCGGGAACAACTCACCGCCTTGAGCGAGCGGTGGCAGACCGAGAAGTCGCACATCCAGGCGATCTCAGCGGCCAAGGAGGAGCTGGAGGCGCTGCGCGGCGAGGCCGACCGGGCCGAACGCGACGCCGACCTCGGCCGCGCCTCCGAGTTGCGCTACGGCCGCATCCCGGAGCTGGAACGCAAGCTGACCGAGGCCGAGACCGAGCTGGCCGGGCTGCAGGACCACGGCGCGATGCTCAAGGAGGAGGTCGGCCCGGACGACATCGCCGAGGTGGTGGCGTCGTGGACCGGCATCCCCGCCGGACGGATGCTCGAAGGCGAGACGGCCAAGCTGCTGCGGATGGAGGATTCGCTCGGCTCCCGGGTCATCGGGCAGCCCGAAGCGGTCGCCGCGGTGAGCGACGCCGTACGCCGGGCGCGGGCCGGCGTCGCCGACCCCGACCGGCCCACCGGCTCCTTCCTGTTCCTCGGCCCGACCGGGGTCGGCAAGACCGAGCTGGCCAAGGCGCTCGCCGAGTTCCTCTTCGACGACGAGCGCGCCATGGTCCGCATCGACATGAGCGAGTACGCCGAACGCCACTCGGTCGCTCGGCTGGTCGGCGCCCCGCCCGGTTACGTCGGATACGACGAGGGCGGTCAGCTCACCGAGGCGGTCCGGCGGCGGCCGTACTCCGTCGTGCTCCTCGACGAGGTGGAGAAGGCCCACCCCGACGTCTTCGACGTGCTGTTGCAGGTGCTGGACGACGGACGGCTCACCGACGGCCAGGGGCGTACGGTCGACTTCCGGAACACCATCCTGATCCTGACCTCGAACCTGGGATCACACGCGATCGCCGATCCGGCGCTGAGCGAACAGCAGCGGCAGGACTCGGTGATGGCGAGCGTCCGGGCGCACTTCAAGCCGGAGTTCCTCAACCGGCTCGACGACATCGTGGTGTTCCACGCGCTGAGCGAGAACGAGCTGTCGGCCATCGTGGAGATCCAGATCGACCGGCTGCGGCGGCGCCTCGCCGAGCGCCGGCTCACCCTGGAGGTCACCGCCGACGCGCTGGGCTGGTTGTCCGGGCACGGCTACGACCCCGTGTACGGCGCTCGCCCGCTGCGGCGGCTGGTGCAGACGGCGATCGGCGACAAACTCGCCCGCGCCCTGCTCGCCGGGGAGATCCACGACGGCGACACCGTACGCGTCGACCGAGAGAATGACGGCCTCATCCTCAAACAGTGACAGGGTTCCCTCGAACAGCGGGATCGTCCTGCTGAAACAGCGGAAGTGGGGACGGTCTAGATCGGATAGCGTCGCCGGTCATGACCGCCCCCACCGCCGTCACCGGTGACTTCCTGCCGACCGTGCCACAGCGTGGCCCGCGACCGGCCACCGTCACCATCGGAGCCGCGTTCCAGGCCGCGGCGGTGGTGGTCTTCCTGCTGCTGATCGCGGCGGCCTGGATCGCCCGGGCGCAATACGACGGGTACGCCGACGAGGCTGCCCGGCTCGTCTCGGCCCGGCCGGGCGAACTCGACGCCGAGCATTCGAGCAACCTGACCATGGCGATCGCGATCAGCGTCCTGGCAGGGCTGCCCGCACTGTGGTTCGCCGCGACTCTGTGGCCGCTGTTCCGCGGGGCCAACGTGGCTCGCATCCTGGCCGCGATCGGCGCCTTCGCCATTCCCGCGCTCGGCCTGCTCATGGTGATCGGCAGCTGCCTCAGCGGGATGTTCCTGCTGGCCTTCCTCGCCGGTATGCCGTTCGACGAGGAGCCGATCACGATCGACGACTCCGGCGGGGACTACCCCGACGACTTCCCGGACGACTTCTCCGGGTCGCCGTTTCAGGAGAAGCTCTGGGACCTGCAGTCGTCGGCGCCGTTCGACATCGCCGGGCTGATTCCGCTCGCCCTGTTCGCCGTCGTCTGCGTCCTCGCCGTGACCGCGATCATGTACGTCCTGCCGTCGACCAACCGCTGGTACAACCCGGCTCGGGCGATCCCACGTGGACGGCCGTATCCGGTCTATTACCCCGTTTACTACCCGTACCCGGGTGCGTACCCGCCGCCTGGCGCGCCGACGATGCCTCTCCCGCCGACTACGCCTACGCCTCCCCCACCGGCCACCGAGCCCCCGAACGTTCAGCCCCCAGCCGCCGAACCCGCAGCCGCCGAGCCGCCGGCCGTCGACCCCGCAGCCGTCGAGCCATCAGTCGTCGAGTCGCCAGCCGCTACGCCGCCAGCCGTCGAGCACCCGGCAGCCGAACCGCCCGCTGACCCGCCGCGGTCCTGATCCCGCTCCGGCCCGATCCCGGTCCCGTGCTCCCGATCCCGGCTCCGGTGATCATGCTCGCCGGGAATTGATCAGGGCGCCGGGAACACGACACGCCGGTCGATCATGACGGAAAGTCCATGATCAACGGGAAAGGGCGGGCGCACGGCGAGAGCGGGGCGCACGGCGGTGGGGCGGGTCGGGCGGGAAACGATGGGGCGGGTTGCGGTGGGGCGGGTAGGGCGGGTGACGGCGACGCGTTCCACCACGACCCGCGCGGGGCGGGATGAGCGGAGGGCCGGTCGGCGCACGATCGGGCGGCCGATCGGGGCCAGCTTCACCGAGGCGAGCGCTACGACGGCGGGCGTGAGCGCGTCCGACAGGTCCACCACCGGCTGCAGCACGACCGGCCGGACGAAGGGCTGCTCCGGCTGAACCTGGACCACCACTGGGCGTACGGCGGGCTTCGGGGGCTTGGCGGCCACCGGGCGCACCGCCGGGGCCTTCGCGGGGATCGTCCGCTCCGGTACGCGTACCCCTTGGTGGGAAAGCACCGCGGTCTGGTGTGGGCGTGCCGGGGTGATCCGCGCGGGCTCCACCCGGAGCGTGAGCGGGCCCTGGCCGTGTGCGCGGACCCGGACCGGCGCGGGGGCCGCGGGTTCGGTGAGCAGTACGCCGGCCGGTTCCCGGAAGGTCGGCCCGAGATCGTCGAGGCCGGTACGCATGACGACGAACGTGGGCAGCGAGGTCAGCCCGACCATGGTGGCGACGAGGAGCCCGAACCGGCCCTGACCGCCGCGTAGGGCAGCCCGGATGCGTTGCCCGACCACCGTCGGCAGGTACGCCTCCGCGGCCTGGTCCTCCTCGCCGGTCTCGCCGGTCTCGTCGGAGTCGGCCGGGGCGGCCGGGGCGGGCCAGCGCCGATCGCCGCTGCGGGCCTGCTTGTGGCGGTTCTTCTCCAGGACGGAATCCAGGAATCCCTCGGAGGTCGATTCCGCATCCTGCGCCATGAACGCCTCCAAACCTCAGATCCCGGGGAATTTCCACAGAATGCCGCATAGCGCCATAGAAACCGCGGATTCCACGCCGAAGCCGGGTGGACTAAAGCGACACTGGGTATCAGTGGGGTCATAAGCGGCCGCATGATATCGGCCACGCTGTGAGCGCGGCCACGGATGCGGCAGGATATGGGGGTAAGGCGGCAACGGTGCCGCGGGTCTTCCGTGACTGCACCTGCCGGCGAACTCCCGTCGCGCGACAGCCCCCACCTGGGCGAGGCGCGACGCCGACCGCTCCGACGGCAGGCCAACCCCGCCGCCGAGCACATCAGAACAGGGAGATACGGATGACCAAGGGCGCAACCGCCCCGCGCCGTTCCGGCGGCAGCCGGGGCCGCGGTGGCACTCCCCCCGAGCCCGACTACGTACAGCTGCTCACCCCGGACGGCGAGCGGGTGAGCCACCCCGACTACTCGGTCGACTTCTCCGACGAGGAACTGCGCGGGCTCTACCGTGACCTCGTCACCGTCCGCAAGCTCGACGCCGAGGCCACCGCCCTGCAGCGGCAGGGCGAACTGGGCATCTGGGCCAGCCTGCTCGGGCAGGAGGCGGCTCAGGTCGGTTCGGGGCGCGCGCTGCGCAGCCAGGACATGGCCTTCCCGACCTATCGCGAACACGGCGTGCTCTACTGCCGGGGCATCGACCCGATCATGCCGCTGAGCCTGTTCCGCGGCGTGGACCAGGGCGGCTGGGACCCGGTGGCGAACAAGTTCAACCTGTACACGATCGTGATCGGCGCGCAGACGCTGCACGCGACCGGTTATGCCATGGGGATCGCGAAGGACGGCAAGGTCGGCACCGACGACGGCGAGGCCGTCATCGCGTACTTCGGCGACGGTGCGACCAGCCAGGGCGACGTCAACGAGGCCTTCATCTGGTCCTCGGTCTTCCACGCCCCGGTCGTCTTCTTCTGCCAGAACAACCAGTACGCGATCAGCGAGCCGCTGGAGCGCCAGACCCGCATCCCGCTGTTCCAGCGGGCGGCCGGCTTCGGCTTCCCCGGCGTCCGGGTCGACGGCAACGACGTGCTGGCCTGCTACGCGGTCACGCGGGCGGCGCTCGACCACGCCCGGCTGGGCCAGGGCCCGACGCTGATCGAGGCCTACACCTACCGGATGGGCGCACACACCACCTCCGACGACCCGACGCGCTACCGGGTCTCCTCCGAAGTGGAGGCTTGGCAGGCGAAGGACCCGATCACCCGGGTCCGGGCGCTGCTGACCAAGGAGAAGATCGCCGACGACGCGTTCTTCGACTCCGTCGACGCCGACGCCAAGGCGGAGGCCGTCCAGTTGCGGGAACGGGTGCTCACCATGCCCGACCCCGACCCGGCCCAGATCTTCGAGCACGTCTACGTCGAGGGTTCGCCGCTGGTCGAGGCCGAGCGCAAGCAGTTCGAGGCGTACGCCGCGTCCTTCGAGGGGGGTGCGCACTGATGGCGGTCGAGACCCTGACCCTGGGCAAGGCGCTCAACACCGGCCTGCGCCGCGCCATGGAGCGCGACGACAAGGTCATCCTCATGGGCGAGGACATCGGCAAGCTCGGCGGCGTCTTCCGCATCACCGACGGCCTGCAGAAGGACTTCGGTGAGGAGCGGGTCATCGACACCCCGCTCGCCGAGTCCGGCATCATCGGCACCGCGATCGGCCTGGCCCTGCGCGGCTACCGGCCGGTCTGCGAGATCCAGTTCGACGGGTTCGTCTACCCGGCGTACGACCAGATCGTGTCGCAGGTGGCGAAGTTCCGCTACCGCTCGCGGGGCCACGTCAACCTGCCGATGGTCATCCGCATCCCGTTCGGCGGCGGCATCGGCGCGGTCGAGCACCACAGCGAGTCGCCCGAGGCGTACTTCTCGCACACGGCCGGGCTCAAGGTCGTCGCGTGCTCCAACCCGGAGGACGCGTACTTCATGATCCAGCAGGCGATCGCGTCCGAGGACCCGATCATCTTCCTGGAGCCCAAGCGTCGCTACTGGGAGAAGGGCGCCGTCGACACCGCGCTCGGTCTCGACGCCGTCACCCCGCTGCACAACAGCCGCGTGGTCCGGCCGGGCACCGACGCCACCGTCCTCGCGTACGGCCCGATGGTCAAGACCGCGCTCGACGCGGCCACCGCCGCCCAGGAGGACGGCCGGTCGCTCGAGGTCATCGACCTCCGCTCACTCTCGCCGATGGACCTGTCTCCGGTCTTCGATTCGGTACGCCGAACGGGGCGACTGGTCGTCGTGCACGAGGCGGCGGGGAACCTGGGGATGGGCTCGGAGATCGCCGCCCGGGTGACCGAGGAGTGCTTCTACTCCTTGGAGTCGCCCGTTCTGCGGGTGACCGGATACAACACCCCCTACCCGGCCTCGCGCCTGGAGGAGGAGTACCTGCCGGACCTGGATCGCGTCCTGGACGCCGTCGACCGTTCGTTCGGCTGGTGATCGGCGTGACCGTCAAGGAATTCAACCTGCCCGACCTCGGTGAGGGTCTGACCGAGGGCGAGATCCTGAAGTGGCTCGTCAGCGTCGGTGACGTGATCGAGCTGAACCAGCCGATCGTGGAGGTCGAGACGGCGAAGGCGGCCGTCGAGATCCCCGCGAAGTGGGCCGGCAAGGTCGTCGAGATCCACCATCCGGAAGGGACTGTCGTCGAGGTCGGCGCGCCGATCATCGCGATCGACACCGACCCGTCCGGTTCCTCGAAGGCTCCGGCGGGCCCCTCCTCAGCTCCGGCCGACGACATGTCGTCGCAGGCCGCTGCGGGCGCGGAGAAGGCCGCCGAGGCTGGTGCCGGGCTCATCGGTGGACCGGCGCCGGGTGGGCGTACGGCGGTCCTGGTCGGATATGGGCCACGCACGACGGAGGCAAAACGGCGTCCCCGGGTTTCCTCGTCGGCGGCACCCGCTGCTCCGGTCGCCGCTGCACCTGCTGCTGCTCCGGCGGCCCCGGCTCCGGTTGCTCCGGCACCGGCTCCGGTCAACGGGGGCGCTTCGGTGCTGGCCAAGCCGCCGGTCCGCAAGCTCGCCCGTGACCTCGGCGTCGACCTGGCGACGATCGCGGGCACCGGTCCGCAGGGTTCGATCACCCGCTCCGACATCGAAGCGGCCCGGTCGGCCCCGTCGCCGGTCTTCGTCGGTTCGCCGGAACGGGAACAGCGGATCCCGGTCAAGGGCGTACGCAAGCTGACGGCGGCCAACATGGTGGCGTCGGCCTTCACCGCACCGCATGTCACGGAGTTCCTGACCGTCGACATGACCCGGTCGATGAAGGCGCTGGACCGGTTGCGGGCCCAGCGCGACTGGCGCGACGTACGCATCTCGCCCCTGCTCATGGTGGCCAAGGCGGTGCTGCTCGCCGTCCAGCGGCACCCGATGGTCAACTCGACGTGGGACGAGGCCGCCCAGGAGATCGTGGTGAAGAACTACGTGAACCTCGGCATCGCCGCCGCGACCGATCGCGGGCTGATCGTGCCCAACATCGCCGACGCCCAGGCGCTCTCGCTGCGCGAGCTGGCGGACGCGATGACCGACCTGGTGACCGTGGCGAAGTCGGGCAAGACACCGCCCGCCGCGATGACCGGG
This sequence comes from Hamadaea sp. NPDC051192, assembly GCF_040682475.1. Lineage (NCBI taxonomy): Bacteria > Bacillati > Actinomycetota > Actinomycetes > Micromonosporales > Micromonosporaceae > Hamadaea > Hamadaea sp. NPDC051192. Next base: position 65,132 of record NZ_JBFBAZ010000017.1, on the reverse strand, counting down.
GGCACGTTCACCATCACCAACGTCGGCGTCTTCGGCGTCGACACCGGTACGCCCATCCTGCCCCCCGGCGAAGCGGCGATCCTCGCCTTCGGCGCCGTACGCGAGCAGCCGTGGGCGTACAAGGGGAAGGTCAAGCTGCGTCAGGTGACGACGCTCGGCCTCTCCTTCGACCACCGCATCATCGACGGGGAGCTGGGTTCCCGCTTCCTCGCCGACATCGGCGCGTTCCTCGCCGACCCCGAGGCGGCCCTGCTCGCCTGGACGTAACACCCCCTGGTCAGGGTCATTTCCATGTCGCTATGGCAACGTGGAAATGACCCTGATCTTGTAGGCGGCCCCGGCTCCCAGCCGGGCGACATACGCCCGCTCGATCTCGGCGAGCACCGAATGCGGCGTCTCGCGGATCTGCTTGGGCGTGAAGTGCAGCACCAGAATCCCCGCCGCGGCCAGCTGATTGTGATGCCGCAGCGTCGCCTCCCACGCCTCCGGTGACAGGTGGAACTCCCGAGAATCCACCTCCAGCGCCAGGGCCGCTAGGTCCAGGTAGCCGTCCGGAGTCGGCAGATCGTTGCCGTCCGCGTCGGCCAGCCGCGGATTCCAGCTGATGGTCGGCAGGATCAGGCTCTGTTTCGCCAGCCGCCGCAGTTCGGCCTCCGGCGCGGACCGCACCCCGTCGGCCACCTCGTCCACCACCGCTCGGAGTACGGCGGTCCCGTTACGCCGGGCGAGGTCGAGTTCGCGTTGGAGATCCACGATCGTGGTGATCGCCCGTTGGATGCCCTCGGCGACGACCGCTCGCATGGTCTGGACGTCGAAGCCTCTCCCCTCGTCGCTGCGCAGCGCGTCCACCACGGCGCGGGCGGGCGAGCAGACGCGGACGCAGCCGGCGTACGGCCATTCCGTGGAGTCGAGCCGGTCGGTGCGGTGCAACCGCACCCTCGGTACGCGTCGCAGCCGCCGCTCATGCGGGACCAGCACGTGCACAGCCGGTTCCTTCGGTAGATACCGGAAGCCGTGGATCTCCAGGGCGCTCAGCCCGGCGAGCTGCGCCCGCTCACCGGCGTACAGCCCGGCGGCGATGAACTGCTGCCGTCGAGTCAGCGTGCCGGAGAAGGTCGCCACCACTCGAGGCAGTACGCGCTGCCAGTCGCCGCGTTTCAGCTTCCAGCGCAGCATCCCGTGGGTGACGCCGGCCTCGGCCAGCTGAGCGTCGGTGACGATCTTCTCCTGGCGCAGCAACAGTTTCGCTAAGGCATCCACAGGAATGATTCAAGGATGGCGCGACGCCGCTGGGTAGCCCCTGTGGATGAGTTCCTTGATCAGGGTCATTTCCATGCTGCTATAGCGACATGAAAGAGACCCTGATCAAGAGAACTCGACGAAAAGGTGCGACCTGTCCCCCGAGCGAGCCGAGCGAGCGGAGCGAAGCTCGGCGGCCGCCGAGCTGGAGCGAAGCTCGGCAGAGCCGCGCAAGAAGATAGGCGAGCGAAAGCGAGCCGTAACAGCGGAAGCGGAAGGCCGAGTAGCGGCGAGGACACGAGCGAGCGTGTACATCCCATGAGCGATGGGCCGAGCGAAGCCGAAGGCGCGAGCGCCCAGAAGCGAAGTGTGAATAGGGTTGTGGTCGCCGGAAACGGCGGCGTAGCGCCGTCCCGCGTCAGCGGCGAACCGCAGGACCGCCGAAGGCGGCCCGTCCAAGTGCTCCTCCGGCGATGCCGGAAGATCCGACGGAGCACCGCGACGCAAATAGGTAGACGTCTCCTCCCAGACCACACCCCCATCCAGGGATGCAGTGGTGACGACGTCGAACTGCCGCCCCCGCCGATGAGCCCGGAGATCCCGCGCCACCACGGTGAATTCGAGCGACGCGCCCAACGGCAGCGACCCGTGCACGACGTGCGAGTTGGCGATGTGCACCAGCCCGACGACCGGGAACGGGAAGTCTCCGCCGGACATGAGCCGCATGGTCGGCCCGAACGCCATGATGTGCGGGTACGTCGGCGGCAGCTCGTCGCGCAGCGCGTACCCGCACACCGCGTTGTACGCGGCCACCGAGGGGACCGACGAGGAGGCGGCGAACTCCACCACAGTGGACGGGAGCACCGCCGGCCGAGGCCGTGGAATCAGCGAAGCGGCCGCGCGCAACAGCATGAATCACGCCCCCAGCATCTGCTGGCCGCAGACTCGCAGCACGTTGCCGGTCACGCCGGCCGAGCCGGGTTCGGCGAAGTAGCCGATGGTCTCGGCGACGTCGATCGGCAGCCCGGCCTGCGCCAGCGAGTTCATCCGGCGGCCGCCTTCGCGTACCACCAGGGGCAGGTGGGCGGTCATGGCCGTCTCGATGAAACCGGGCGCGACCGCGTTGACGGTGATGCCGCGGTCGGCCAGTACCGGCGCGAGCGCCCGGACCCAGCCGGCCACGCCCGCTTTCGAGGTCGCGTAGTTCGTCTGGCCGCGATTGCCCGAGAGGCCCACGACCGACGACACGCCGATGATCCGCCCGCCGGCCGGGATCAGGCCCGCCTCGACCAGCGCGTCAGTCACGCGTACCGGTGCGGCCAGGTTCACCGCCAAGACCTGGTCCCATTGGTCCGGACGCATGTTGGCCAGCGTCTTGTCCCGCGTGATGCCCGCGTTGTGCACGACCACGTCCACTCGGCCATGGCGGTCCTTCAGATGGTCGACGAGGCGCGCGGCCGCGTTCTCCACCGCCAGATCCGACTGGTACGCCGTACCGCCGAGCGAGTTGGCGACAGCGGCGAGGGAGTCCCCGGCGGCGGGAACGTCCAGGCAGACCACGTGGGCTCCGTTACGTGCGAGCACCCGGGCGATGTCCGCCCCGATCCCCCGGGCCGCCCCGGTCACCAGGGCGATCTTGCCCGCGAGGGTGTCCTGCGACAGCGGTCCCACCGGAGCGCCCACGGTCACCACCTGACCGTCCACGTACGCCGATCGACCCGACAGGAAGAAGTCCAGCGTGGAGCGCAGGGTTTCCGGCTCGGTGGCCTCCGCTGTGCGTACAAGTTGAACGGTTGTGCCGCGACCCACCTCCTTGGCGAGGCTGCGGGTGAACCCCTCGACGGCCTGGCGCACCGCCGCGACCTCGACCGACGCGGCCTCGGCGGGCAGTCCGGCCAGCACGATCACGCGGCCGGCGGGAGTGAGGCCGCGCGCGATCGGGTGGACGATGTCGTAGAGATCGCGCAGGTCCTCGACGGTGGCGAGGGTCGTCGCGTCGAGGACGAGCCCACCGAGTTTCTCGCCGTCGCCCGGGTACCAGCCCTCGATGCCGACGGCGAACCTGCCCTCCCCCGCGATCCGCACCGGGCCGGCGAGCGGATGATCCGCGTCGTAGCGGCGGAGACTGGGCGGGTTGGGTAGGCCGAGTCGCTTGACCAGGACACTCCCACCGGCGCTGCGAGCGAACGACGCGTAACGGTCCGACATAAGGTTGACTGTACCCACAAGACCTACTCGCGAGTAAGTTATACGCCATGAGAAACGTACGACGGGTCGGCGTCCTGGGCGGGAATCGGATTCCGTTCGCCCGCTCCAACGGCCGCTACGCGAAGGCGTCGAACTCCGACATGCTCGGCGCGGCCCTGGACGGGCTGGTCGCCCGGTTCGGGCTGGCCGGCGAGCGGATCGGCGAGGTCGCCGCCGGTGCGGTCCTCAAGCACAGCCGCGATTTCAACCTCACCCGGGAAGTCGTGCTGGGCTCGACCCTCGACGGCCGTACGCCGGCCGTCGACCTCCAGCAGGCCTGCGGAACCGGTCTGCAGAGCGTGATCTACCTGGCCAACAAGGTCGCGCTGGGCCAGATCGACTCCGGCATCGGCGGCGGCGTCGACACCACCAGCGACGCGCCGCTGGCCCTGAACGAGAGCTTCCGCAAGGCGCTGCTCGAACTGAGCCAGGCCCGTACGCTCGGCGGCCGGATGCAGGCCGCGCTGAAGCTGCGGCCGTTGCAGCCGTTCCAGCCCGAGATCCCGCGCAACGCCGAACCGCGTACGGGGATGTCGATGGGCGAGCACGCGGCGCTCACCACGCTGAAGTGGGGGATCACCCGGGAGGCGCAGGACGAGCTGGCCCTGGATTCGCACCGCAACCTCGCCGCGGCGTACGACGAGGGGTTCCTCGACGATCTGATCACGCCGTATCTGGGCCTGTCGCGGGATCAGAACCTGCGGGGCGACAGCACGCTCGACAAACTGGCCAAATTGAAGCCGGTGTTCGGCGCACGCGGCGAGAACCCGACGATGACGGCCGGCAATTCGACGCCGCTCACCGACGGCGCCGCTTTGGTGTTGCTGGGCACGGACGAGTGGGCCGCCGACCACCATCTGCCGGTGCAGGCGTACTTCGTCGACGCGCAGACCGCCGCCGTGGACTTCACGCCGCGCAATCCGGACCCCGAGGGGCTGCTCACCGCGCCCGTGTACGCCGTACCCGAGCTGCTGGCCCGCAACGGGCTGACGTTGCAGGACTTCGACTTCTACGAGATCCACGAGGCGTTCGCCTCGCAGGTGCTGGCCACCCTGGCCGCCTGGGAGTCGGAGGAGTTCTGCCGCGAGAAGCTGGGCCTGGAGAAGGCGCTCGGCCCGATCGACCGGACGAAGCTCAACGTACGCGGCAGCTCGCTGGCGGCGGGGCATCCGTTCGCGGCGACCGGCGGCCGCATCGTGGCGACTCTGGCCAAACTGCTGGCCACCCGGGGCAGCGGACGGGGTCTGATCTCCATCTGCGCCGCTGGTGGGCAGGGCGTCGTCGCCATCCTCGAACGCTGACCGCCCGGCCGGGGGCGGCGTACCCGCCCCGGCCGGTCAGCTCGGCTAGGCTTCGCGGGTGAGCAAGCGAGCCCGTGTCGCGGCCAAGTCCGCCGCGCCCAAGAAAGCCAAGGTCCGCGACGTCTTCGTGGCGGTTCCGTTCGCCGGTCTGACCGACGAGACGGAGTGGATCGCCCTGCGCGAGCTGGTGCCGGCGGCCACCGCGCCTCTGAAGCTGAACGCCGAACTGACCGAGAAGTACGGCGACCGCGACATCACCCTGGCCACCATCCTGCCGATGGCGTGGCCGGCGATGGTCAAGGCGGACGGCCGCATCCTGCTCGGGCTCCAGCGGCATGTGCAGTCGGGCGACGTGAACCGTGACCTGGCGGTGGCGCTGCTGAACGCGCTGGAGACCACGCCCGGCCAGTCGGTCGCCGTGCCGGCGCTGCCGGGCCAGGGTGAGCGCCTCGGCGACCTGCTCGCCGACGGCCCGCTCGACCTCACCATGCACGAGACGTTCGGCTTCTGGCTGGACGAGGGCCAGGACGACGACCCCGGGGTCGCGGCGTCGCTGGAGTCCGCCAACGGGGCCATCGCGCCGACCGTGAAGATGGCGGCCGTCAAGGCGGCGTACTGGACGCGGATGGGGGAGAAGTCGCACATCCGCTGGGTTCTCCCGCACGCCGAGAGTGAGGCGCTCGACGCGCTGGCCACCCTGGGCGCCGCAGGCGAGCTGACGCTGGGGGAGCAGACCCGGTTCGCCGGGATGTTCCGCGCGCACGGTCGGCTCGTCCCGGTGTGGGACCTGCCGGTCGACAGCGAGGCGGCCGAGTGGGAGGACGCGCTGGCCCAGTTCGCCACGCGTTTCGAGGCCGCTCTCGGCAAGGAGCTGACGCCGGAGGCCCGCAAGGCCAAGCAGGGCCTGATCGGCCGCCAGCTCACGCTGCGCTAACCCGCCAAGGGTTCCCGCGAGATCGGGCAGGACATGCATCTCGGACCACCCCGGCCGGAGCCCAGCTCCGAGCCGGGGATCCGGATCACCTCGATGCCGGCCCGTTCCAGCTGAGCGTTCGTCTCCACGTTGCGCTCGTACGCCACGCACAGCCGAGGCGCGATGGCCAGGGTGTTGTTGCCGTCGTCCCACTGTTCCCGTTCGGCCGTCACCGAGTCCAGTCCAGTGTGGATCATCCGCAGCCGGTCCAGGCCCATCGCCTTGGCCGCCGCGTCGAGGAACGGTTCGGGCCCGCTCACCATCGGTTCGGCCGCGCCCGGCGTCAGCGTGTACGCGACCAGGTCGTCGGCGACGTTGGGGTACATGAGAACCGTGTCGACGTCGACCATCGTGCACACCGTGTCGAGGTGCATGGTGGCCCGCGTCTGCGCGATCGGCACGGCCAGCACGGTGTGCGCCAACGGATCGGGGTGCGCGAATAGCGCGCGGGCCAGTCGTTCCGCCCCCGCCGGCGCAGTCCGTTCGCCGACACCGACCGCGATGACCCCGGGCGCGAGGAGCAGGACGTCCCCGCCCTCCAACGGTTCCAGCCACGGGTCGTACGCCGTCGCCACCCCCGCGAAGCGCGGATGATGCTCGTAGACGGCGTGCGTGATGCTGGTCTCCCGGCGCCGGGCGCTCATCGCCAAGGACGTGACGGCGACCCGATCCCGGATCCACACCGAGGAATCCCGCGTGAACAGCAGGTTCGGCAGGGGATCCACGACGAAGTCCAGCCGGTCCATCAGCTGGTAGACCAGTCCGCCGCCGGACCTGAGTTCCTCGTGCGCCAGACCGGCGGTGAGCACCCGGGCGAGACTCGGCGGGTCGAGGTAGCCCAGATGGTCGCGTACGCGCCGCCGCAGCGAGTCGCCGAGCCGCACGTCGGCCAGGACGGCGTCGACCAGTTCGGCGCGAGCCTCCTCGATGGCGAGCACGTCCGTCAGCACCTCGGTGAGGTAGAGGACTTCGACGCCGTGTTCGCGCAGCCGTGCGGCGAAGGCGTCGTGTTCCTCCTGGGCGCGGCCGACCCACGGGATGCCGTCGAAGAGCAGCGTGTCGTTGTTGCGAGGGGTCAGTCGTGCCAGCTCCGGACCGGGTCGGTGGAGCAGCACGGTGTGTAGCCGGCCGACCTCGCTGTCCACATAGCGCACACCTTCCACGTGTGCCAGAGTAGGGGCGGATTCCCGTCGCCCGGCGTTTTCCGTACAAATCGGGATGTCGCTATATTCACGATCCGTGAATGAGATGTCATTCCGCTACGGACCTCTGTCGCACGGCGGGATCAGTCACGTATTGTGACGGATACAACTCAATGAGTGCCGCGGAACGCCGGAGGCCCACGATGACCACATTCCCCGTCCGCCCGATTCCTCTCTCCACGCCGCAGATCCCAGCCCTGGACGCGCTGAAGGAAGGCCCGCTCGACCGGGTACGCCGTCAGCGTGAGGAGAAGGCCCGGATTCGGCAAGAGGCAGCCGGCACTCGTGTGGCGAACCACCTCAACCAGCTCGGCCCGTCGTGGCAGTTCGTGGAGTGGCCGCATTCCGTGGCGACCACCAGCGCGCAGACGGCTTCGGCGCCGGGCCGGGCGGCCGACACCCACGGCGGTTTCCTCGCTTTCGGCCCGGGTGGCGTCTTCTCGGTCACCGTCGTCGACATCGGAGCGAAGCGGGTCCTGGTCGCCGGCGACGTCGTCCAGATCAAGGGACGACGACCGGCGTACATCCCGGCCGCGCGCAAGGACGCCAAGCGCGCCAGCAAGGCCATCTCGGCGGCGGTCGGGCACACGATCCCGGTCGTGGCGGTCCTCGCGCTGATGGGCCGGGGCGTCGTCACCGTCTACGGGCTGCCCAAGGACTGCGTCATCACGACGTACCGCGAGTTGCACCGGGCGTTGCTCGGCGGCGGCGACCGCATCTCCGCGCTGACCGCGCAGAAGCTGTCCGACGTGGCCCGCAACCCCTGGACCTGGATCAACGAGCCGGCCAACGGCTATCAGTGGTTCACGAACGGCAGACACGACGAGTGACAAGCTCGCGACACCGGAGTACCGTGCGGGTATTCCGCAGCGGCGAAGGGAGACACGTGTGACGCATGTCGAACTGTCGCTGTCGACCAGCGTCACGCCCGACTGGCGTCCTCCGGTCACCGTTCCCGAAGAGCTGAGCCGCTGGGTGACCGCAGTCGTGGAGTCGGCCGAACCCGCGCTCATCATCGACGCCTCGGCGACCATCGTCGCGACGACGCCCTCCTGCGCCAACCTGCTAGGCCTGCGGCATCCCTGGGTCGGCGAGCGCCTGCCCGACTCGCTGCACCTGATCGACTTCACCGCGAACGGCGCGGAACTGCCCGAACCCGAGCGTGAGCTGATCCCGCCCCTGCTGGCGGTCGCCTCCGGGCGACTGGCCCGGGGGCTCATTCGCGTACGCACCAACGCCGCGCTCGCCGCCGCCCGGGGCGAGGAGTCGGAGACCCGGACGCTGGACGCGATCGCCACGCCGCTGCACGCCGACGACGTCGCTGTGGGCTCGCTGACGTTCTTCTGCGAAATCTGAGCCCTTCCTGGCGGGTACACAGGGCGAGATCGATCGCACTTGTGGTGATCGTCGCAGCGCATCCCGTCCCGGGCGACGTACATTGCGTGGCATGGAGACGCTGGACGCTGGGCAGCCCGCCGGGGCGAGGCCGCCTGGCGCACCGGTCGGGGTCGATCTGACCCTGCTCGCCGACGTATACGCGGTCTGCCGCCTCCCGGCCGGCGCGCCGTTCCCGGTCGAGCTGCTGCCGTCTGCCTCCCGGCCCGGTGCGCGCGCCCGCTCGGCGGCCGGTGGCGCCGCCGACTCCGGGGTCGTCTCGTTGACGTGGACCCCGACGGAGACCTCGGTCATCTGCCGGGCCGACCGCGTACCGGCCGGGGCGGTGGTGGAAACCGGCTGGCGCTGCTTCGAGGTGAACGGGCCGATGGCGCTGACCCTGACCGGGATACTGGCCTCGATCGCCACGCCGCTGGCCCAGGCGCGGGTGAACATCTTCGCGTTCTCCACCTTCGACACGGACTACGTCCTCGTCCCGGCGGTACGCCTGAACGCCGCCCTTGCCGCGTTGACGGGCGCGGGACATAGGATCAATACGGCCTGATCCTCCAGGCCGTAAGCCGCCCCCGAGAGGACTTCCCCGGTGCCTCGGATCCGCCCGCTCGTCGTCCTCGCCGCCACGGCCGCCGCCACCCTGCTCGCCGCAGGCTGCGGAAAGCCACCAGACCTGCGGGAACAGGGCGTTCCGGTGCCCAGCCCGTCGGTGCTGGCGGAGTCCACCAGGCCGCCGCTGCCGCAGGCCACGGCCACGCCGAGCACCGCGCCGACGTTCTCCGAGAGCTACTACGTGGCCTGCCTCGGCAATCCGAGCGGCGATCAGGTCGTGGCCACGCTGCGGTCGAAGACGAGGCTGCTGCCGAAGTCCGGGACGATCTCGGTGACCACCGGCCCGCTCTGCTCCGGCACCTGGCAGTACACGATCGTCCAGGCGCCCGGGAAGGACGCGCTCGTCGTCGTCACCAAGGCCGCCGCCACCACGGCAGCGCCGGCCGCCCTGCAGATCGTCACCGCCGGTTCCGACGTCTGCACGATCACGGTACGCACCCAGGCTCCGGCCGGGCTGCTGGCCGCTGCCCGCTGTAGCTGAGCCGTCCGCGCCGTAAGGTGGGGGTCATGCCAGGCGTACCACCGACCCGATTCGTCTATCTCGGCCCGGAGAGCACCTTCACCGAGCAGGCGCTGCTGACCATCCCGGCGGCCGAGCGCGGCACGCGTACGCCGTCGCGGTCCGTCCCGGAGGCGCTGGACGCGGTCCGCCAGGGCGAGGCGGACGCCGCGCTGGTGCCGATGGAGAACTCCGTCGGCGGCCAGGTCGGGGTGACGCTCGACGAACTGGGCGTCGGCGATCCGCTGGTGATCACCCGGGAGGTGGTGATCCCGGTCGAGTTCGTGCTGGCCGCCCGCCCCGGGACGACGATGGACCGGGTGACCTCGGTGGCCGCTCACCCGCAGGCCGGCGCGCAGTGCCGGGCGTGGCTGCGGGCGCATCTGCCGGACGCCACCGTCATCGACGTGCTCTCCAACGGCGCGGCCGCGCAGGACGCCCTGGCCGGCACGGTGGACGCGGCGATCTGTGCGCCGATCGCGGTCGACCGATTCCGGCTGGCCCTGCTCGCCGACAAGATCGCCGACCATCCCGACGCGGTGACCCGATTCGTGCTGCTCTCCCGCCCGGCTCCGCCGCCCGCGCCGACCGGCGACGACATCACCTCGCTCGCGGTCTTCATCGCCCACGACCGGGTCGGCGCGCTCCTCGCCGTCCTCACCGAGCTGGCGGTCCGGGGCGTGAACCTCATCCGCATCGAGTCGCGCCCCACCGGTGAGGCCCTCGGCCGGTACGCCTTCTTCCTGGACTGCACCGGTCACGTGGCCGACGCCCGGGTGGGGGAGGCGCTGCAAGGGCTGCGTCGGATCTGCGCCGCCGTACGCTTCCTCGGCAGCTACCCGCGTGCGGTGCCGCCCGGCGCGGTGGACCGTCCGGTGCCGCCGCCCGGCGGCCTGGCCGACGCCGATTACGCCGACTCGGCCGCCTGGCTGGCCCGCCTGCGTACCGACGGCGCGTGACGCGATGCCGGTCGAGATGTCCCGCGAACGCTTCGAGGAGCTGGTCGGCGAGGCGCTCGACGAGGTGCCGCAGGAGTTGTTGCGGCACCTCGACAACGTCGTGATCCTGGTCCAGGACGAACCTCCGCCCGGCGAAGGCAACCTGCTGGGTCTCTATGAAGGCCATGCGCTGACCGACCGCGGCTGGGACTACGCGGGCGTACTGCCTGATCGGATCCTCATCTTCCGCGGCCCGACCCTGCGGATGTGCGAGGACGAGGAGCACGTCGTGGAAGAGGTCGCCGTCACTGTCGTGCATGAGCTGGCCCACCATTTCGGCATCTCCGATGAACGGCTCCACCAGCTCGGCTGGGACTGATCCGGCAGGGCCCGCAGGTGTTGCGAGTCCGTCGTAGGCTGCGGGTCCACACCCCTGTCACCCCCCGGCCAAGGAGCCACCTCATGCGCAGTGCGCTGTTTTCCGCGGAGAACCTGGAGAAGGAGTCCACCGAACCCGGACTGCGGCTCCAGAACTCGAAGATGCTGAAGGTCGAGCTGAACGGCGAGGTCATGGCCCGCACCGGCGCCATGGTCGCGTACCAGGGCCAGATGCAGTTCCAGGCGCTCGGTTCGGGCGGCGTCGGCAAGTGGATCAAGAAGGCGATCACCGGCGAGGGTGTCCCGCTGATGAAGGTCACCGGCCGGGGCGACCTCTTCCTCGCCGACCGCGCCGCCGACATCCACCTGATCGACCTGGACCAGGGGGACGCCCTGTCCATCAACGGCGCCAACGTGCTCGCCTTCGAGCCGACCCTGAACTACGACATCAAGATGGTTCAGGGCATGGGCATGCTCTCCTCGGCGGGCCTGTTCAACTGCGTCTTCAGCGGCAAGGGCCGGATCGCGATCACCACCGCGGGCACCCCGGTCGTCCTCACCGTCGACGCGCCCACCTTCGTCGACCCCCAGGCCGCGATCTGCTGGTCGGCGAGCCTGCAGACCGGCTACCACCGCGCCGACCAGCTCGGTCTGGGCACGCTGATCGGCCGGACCACGGGTGAGGCGTTCACGATGAGCTTCACCGGTCAGGGCTTCGTCGTCGTGCAGCCGTCCGAGGAGCCGCCGCAGGGCTTGGCGGGACACGGCTCGGGTCAGCAGGCCGGCGGCGGCGGGATGCTGGGCGGCCTGCTCGGCAACTGATCCCCGCAGAACTTCGACGGCCCGCCGAGCGGACAGCGCGGCGGGCCGTTCTTCGTCAGAATGAAGTGATGTCGGAAGACGTCTTGGAGTTCGGATCGCCCGCCCACGCCGAGTCCCGGTTCGCCGGCCCCCGGTTCGCGACGCCACCGGCGGTGCCCCCGATCTTGGCCGCACTGAGCGCCGCGTTCTTCTTCGGGTCGCTGATGTACCCGTGGCAGACGACCCGTCTCATCGCGGGAGCCGACTACGCATCCCTCAACGCCACCGACATCGTCACGTACGCCGTGAACACCGCGGTCGGATCCGCGTACGTGGTCGGCATGATGGGCCTCGGCGCGATCACGGCGACCACCATCCTCGGACGGCGCCGGCAACGGCGGCCGCTGATGCTGGCCGGTGTGGGTCTGAGCACGATGCTGCTGGTCCTGCTCGTCTCGTTGATCGCGCTCGGCGGCCGGCAGATCGCGGCGACCTACATCATCGGCATTCCGGCCACCGCGGCCACCCAGGTGGAGGTCGGCCTCTACCTCGCCCTGGCCGCGCCCTTCGCGGCCATGCTGGCCATGTTCCTGAGCCCGGCCGCACGCCGTCGGCGGATCACGCCGGTCGAGGCGAGCTATGACGAGGAGGACGACGCGATCTCCGACCTCACCGTGACCCCCGTACGCTGACCGGAGCGATCAAGCATCGAAACCGAGGTGAGACAGATCAACGGCGCTCGGTAGGCTTGTCGCATGATTGATCTGCGCCTGCTCCGGGACGACCCGGACCTCTTCCGAGCCAGCCAGCGCGCCCGCGGCGAGAGCGAATCGTCCGTGGACCGGCTGCTGAGTGCGGACGAGGCGCGCAGGTCCGCGGTCCAGCGTTTCGAAGCGCTGCGGGCCGAGCAGAAGACGCTGGGCAACTCGATCCGGCATGCGCAGGGCGAGGAGAAGACCGCTCTGCTGGAGCGGACCAAGCAGCTTGCCGCGGACGTGAAGGCGGCCGAGACGGCGGCCGGGGAGGCCGAGGACGAGCTGCGCCAGGCTCAGCTCGCGGTGGCGAACCTGGTCGAGCCGGACGCCCCGCCCGGCGGCGAGGACGACTATGTCGTGCTCAAGGAGGTCGGGGTCAAGCCCGACATCGCCGACCCGAAGGATCACCTCGCGCTCGGCGAGCTGCTCGGCGCCATCGACACCCCGCGGGGGGCGAAGGTCTCGGGCGCCCGCTTCTACTACCTGACGGGGATCGGCGCGCTCCTGGAGAACGCCCTGCTCCAGCTCGGCATCCAGCAGGCCGTGGAGAACGGCTTCATCCCCATGGTGCCGCCCGTCCTGGTCAAGCCGGAGTCGATGGAGGGCACCGGTTACCTCGGTGCGCACGCCTCGGAGGTCTATCACCTCCCGGCTGACGACCTCTACCTCGTCGGCACGAGCGAGGTGCCGCTGGCGGCGTACCACAAGGACGAGATCCTGGACATCGACGGACCGCGACGCTACGTCGCGTGGTCGACCTGCTTCCGCCGCGAGGCCGGGTCCTACGGCAAGGACACCCGGGGCATCATCCGCGTGCACCAGTTCAACAAGGCCGAGATGTTCGTGTTCTGCGCTCCGGAGGACGCGCAGGCCGAGCACAAGCGCCTGCTGGCCTGGGAGGAGGAGCTCCTCGGCAAGCTGGAGCTGCCCTACCGCGTGATCGACACCGCCGCCGGCGACCTCGGTTCCAGCGCCGCCCGCAAGTACGACTGCGAGGCGTGGCTGCCCAGCCAGGGCCGCTACCGGGAGGTCACCAGCACCTCGAACTGCACGACGTTCCAGGCGCGGCGGCTCAACATCCGCTATCGCGACGCCGACGGCAAGTCGCAGACGGTGGCCACGTTGAACGGGACGCTCGCCACGACCCGGATGCTCGTGCCGCTGCTGGAGAACCACCAGCAGCCGGACGGGTCGGTCCGGGTGCCGAAGGCGTTGCAGCCCTTCCTCGGCGGCCGCGACCTGCTCGACCCGATCAAGTGACTGTTCCGTTTCGTCCGGCCCGTCTCGGCGGGCCGGACTTCGCCCCCACAGCACGGCGGCCGAAGCTCGTCGTGACGGATCTGGACGGCACGATCGTCCGGACCGACGGCACCGTCTCCGCCCGCACCGACGCCGCCTTCGACCGCGTACGCGACGCCGGCATCCCCATCGTGGGGGCCACCGGCCGAGGACCACGGCTGACCGGGATGTCCCGGGGCGACCTGCCGAGCGCGGACTACTTCGTGCTCGGCGGCGGGGGACGGGTGCTCGACCTGACCGGCGACGAGCCACGCGTACTGCGGGATCTGCGTTTTCCCGGCCGGGCACTCGCCGAGCTGATGCCGCAATTGGAAGCGGAGTTCGGCCCGTTGCAGCTGACCGTCGAGGCGCTCGACGCCGAGAACGCGCCACTGTGGAGCGAATGGGAGCAGTGGCCCTACCCGGACCCGATCGAGCTGCGTACGCGTGAGGAGATGTTCGCGGCCTCGATCATCAAGGGCTTCCTCCAGGTCGCGCCGGAGTTGGGTGCACGGCTCACGGCGGAGGCCCGCCATCCGGACGTCGAGATCATCCAGTCCTGGCCGGGGTTCGTGGAGATCCACGCGCCCGGCGTCGACAAGGCGACCGGGCTCACCGTCGTGACCGACCTGCTCGGCATCGACCCGGCCGACGTCCTCGTCTTCGGCGACCAGCTCAACGACGTGGCCAGCTTCGCCTGGGCGGGCCATCGGGTGGCGGTCGCCAACGCGCACCCGACGCTGCTCGGGATGGCAGACGAGGTGACCGCGGCCAACGACGCCGACGGGGTCGCCGAGTACCTGGAACGCCTGTTCTCGTAGGACTTACAGCCAGCCCTGGGCGCGTGCCGCCTGCACCGCTTCCATGCGGTTACGCGTACCGGTCTTGCCGATCGCGGCGGACAGGTAGTTGCGTACGGTGCTCTCCGACAGGTGCAGCCGCGTCGCGATCTCGGCGATCGTCGCGCCGTCCACCGCCGCCGACAGGACGTCGCGTTCCCGGTCGGTGAGCGGGTTCGGACCGGCCGCCAGCGCCGCGGTCGCCAACGCCGGGTCGACGACGGTCTGCCCGGCCAGCACCTTGCGGATCGCCGAGGCGAGCTCCTCGACCGGCCCGTCCTTGACGAGGAACCCCCGCGCGCCGGCGTCCATGGCCCGCCGCAGATATCCCGGCCGGCCGAAGGTCGTCAGGATGACCACCTTGCAGTCGGGCACCTCGGTCCGCAGCTCGGCCGCCGCGTCGAGGCCGGTCTGCCCGGGCATCTCGATGTCCAGCAGGGCGACGTCGGGCCGGTGTTCCCGCGCCGCCGGCACGACCAGGTCGCCGCGATCGACCTGCGCTACGACCTCGATGTCCTCCTCCAGGCCGAGGAGCAGCGCCAGCGCGCCGCGCATCATCCCCTGATCCTCGGCCAGCAGCACGCGAATCACTCGTCACTCCGTTCTCGCGGCACGTCCGCGCGCAAGGTGAATCCGGGACCGCTCACCGTCAGGGTTCCGTCTAGCGCCGCCAGCCGCTCGCGCAGCCCGCGCAGGCCGTTGCCCTCGCTCGCGGTCGTGCCGCGGCCTCGTCCGTCGTCGCGCACCGTCAGCGACCATGCGGCTGCGCTTCGGTCCAGCACCATCCGACAGGTACGCGCACCGCTGTGCCGGATGACGTTGGTCGCCGCCTCGCGTACCACCCAGGCGAAAGCCTGATCCACAGCGGACGGCAACTCGTCGGTGCGGACGGCGAGCCGGATGATCGTCTCGATCCCCGCGTCCGTGAGCGCACCGCGGGCCCCGTGCAACTCGTCGGTGAGCGGGCGTTCGCGGTAGCCGGTGACCGCCTCGCGGACCTCGGCCAGGGCCTGGCGACCGACCTCCTCGATCTCGGCGGCCTCCTTGGCCGCCGCGGCCGGGTCTCGTTCGGCGAGCCGCCGGACGACCTCCGCCTTGACCACGATGAGCGACAGCGAGTGGCCGAGCAGGTCGTGCAGGTCACGGGCGAAGCGCAGACGCTCCTGCTCGACGGCCGACCGGGCCAGCTCGGTCCGGGTCCGGTCGAGTTCCCGGATCAGCTTGACCATGTTGCGGACGACGAGCACGAGAGCGGTCGCGAGCAGCGCGTTGAGGACGACCGCGGCGATGTCGCTGAGGCTGTCGCCGACCAGTACGCCCATGCCGCCGAGGGCGAGCGAGCAGCCGCCGATCCAGTAGTACGAGATCGGCGTGGGGTAGAGGGCGACTCCGCCGACCGACACGTAGAGCATCACGATCAGCGAGCCGCCGGCGGTGTCCCGGGTGTAGAACAGCGCCATGATCACGCCGAGGACGGCGAACGCCCCCAGCGCGAGCTGGTCGCGCGTCGGCGGGAACGGCAGCCGGAGGCTGAAGCCCCGCATCACGACGTAGAGGTAGAGCCCGAGGAAGGCGGCGAAGACGACGAGCGCGAGCCACGGGAGATCCGTGGCTCGCAGCACGTCGTCGGCCAGGCTGAAGATCGGGAAGGACCAGATCAGTGCCCAGATCCCGCCGATCACCCGGCGCTTGCGGATGTGGGCGGCGTCGATCGGCTCGTTCAGCCGCCCACGTTCCTCAACCGAGGAGAACGGCGCGAAGATCTTCATCGCGGTTTATTTTGCCGCTGCCGAGCGCTTGTAGGCCAGCGCCGCGAGCGCGGCGAACACGACGGCCCACCCGGCGATGATCGCCCAGCCCGCGCCGGACTGGCTGTCCTGCTGGAGCACCGACACCCCGGCCTGGGTGAACCGGAAGCTCGGCGACCACTCCACGATCTGGCGCATGAGCTTCGGCATGTCGTCGGTGCTGATGAAGATCCCGCCGGCGAAGGCCAGGCCGAAGCTGACCAGGAAGCTGGCCGGCTGGGCCAGGTTCGGCGGCAGGACGAAGCCGACCGCCAGGCCGACCAGGGCGAACGGGACGCTGCCCAGCCACATGAAGAGCACCAGCAGGGCCAGCTGGCCGCCGCCGAAGTCGACGTCCCGGGCCATCCCGATCAGGCTCACGACGAGCACCGCCGGGATCGCCACGAGGGAGCAGGCGATCGCCTTGGTGACCACCACGACGGCGGGCGGCAACGGGGTGATGCGGAGCTGCCGCAGCCACCCCGCCGTGCGCTCGTGGGAGACCCCGACGCCGCTGGAGAAGGTGCCCAGCAACGCCCCGTACGCCGCCCACGCGACCATCAGGTACGCGAGGATGTCCTTGGTCTCCTCCGGGGTGTTGCCCTTGATCGAACCGCCCAGGGCGAGGAAGAGGATCACCGGCATGGCCACGGTCAGGATGATCAGCCGCGGTTCGCGGTACATCCGGCGCAGCTCGAACTTGAGGTAGGCGAGCATCTCAGGCCTCCGAGGCGGTGCTGGTCAGGTGGTCGTTGCTGGTCAGGGCGAGGAAGGCCTCCTCGAGGCCGGCTCCGGCCACTTCGAGGTTGGCGAACGCCCGCCCGCTGGTCACCAGGGCGCGTACGGTCGCGTCGGAGTCGTCGCTGCGGAGCAGGGCACGGTCGCCCCGGATGTCGACCGCGGTCACACCGGGGAAGCGGTCGAGTCCAACCGTCCCGTCGCCGTCGAGATCGAAGCTCACCGTACGCCCGGAGACGGCCTTCTTGATCTGCGCGCCGCTGCCGTCGGCGATGATCCGGCCGCCGGAGACCACGATCACGCGGTCGGCGAAGTCATCGGCCTCGGCGAGATAGTGCGTGGCGAACAGCACCGTCCGGCCGCCTTCGGCGTACGAGCGCATCGTCGCCCAGAACGCCTGACGGCTGGCCACGTCCATGGCCGAGGTCGGCTCGTCGAGCACCAGCAGATCGGGGTTGCCGGCGAGGGCGAAGGCGAACCGGGCGCGCTGCGCCTGGCCGCCGGACAACTTGTCGAGCCGCCGGTTCGCGATGTCGGTGAGGTCGGCCGTCTGCAGGATCTGCCCGGTGGGCAGCGGCTTCGGGTAGATCGAGCGGGCCAGCTCGACCAGCTCCCGCACGGTCGCGTTCGGCACGAAGCCCGCGTCCTGCAGCATCGCGCCGATCCGGCCGGCACGTACGGCCTTGTGCGGGTTGGTCCCGAACACCTCGATCGTGCCGGCGCTCGGCTCCAGCAGGCCGAGCATCATGTTGATCGTGGTGGACTTGCCTGCGCCGTTCGGGCCGAGCAGAGCCACCGTCTCCCCAGGGGCGATCGACAGATCGATACCGTCGACCGCCCGCACCGAGCCGAAGTCCTTCGTGACCCCGGTCAGTTTCAGTGCGTCCGTCATGAGATCGACGGTAGGCGGGCGCGAGCCCCGGTTTCAGATGCGCCGATCCTGAGTTCGACAGGACAATTGTCCTACCGTTCCTGTCGCCCGCCCGACAGCGCCGCCGATGGAACCGCTAAAGGTACTGGCCGGTGCCCCGGGCATCGCCCGTCGGCGGCTGCTGACCCGTCGCCGGCAACGTCAGGCCCGGCGGGAGCGCCCGCGGCTGCTGGCCGCCCCGCATCTGCTCCAGCTGCATGCGCGCGGCCATCTGCTGGGCGACCAGGGTCGCCTGGATGCCGTGGAACAGCCCTTCCAACCAGCCGACGAGCTGGGCCTGCGCGATGCGCAGCTCGTCCACGCTGGGCGTGTTCGCCGCGTCGAACGGCAGCGACAGCCGCTCCAGCTCGTCGCGCAGCTCCGGGGCCAGCCCGTCCTCCAGCTCGACGATCGATCGCCGGTGGATCTCCGCGAGGCGCTGCCGGCCCGCCTCGTCGAGCGGGGCGGATCGGGCCTCCTCCAGCAGCTGCTTGATCATGCTGCCGATACGCATGACCTTGGCTGGCTGCTCGACCAGTCGCGCCGGGTCTTCCTCGACCGACTCGCCGCCCTCGCCCTGGGGCACCTCGACCGTGCCGACCGGACGCCCGTCCGGCCCGACGACCACCACGGTGGCCCGGTCGTCGTTGCGGTCTTCTGCCCGTTCCTCAGCCATGAATCCTCCGTGCTCGCCGCTCGACCCCTCATGCCTATCACATCGGGGGACGCACCGTCCGAGGACGTATCGGAACCGGTCTTCGATAACGGTTCGATGATCAAGCATTGACCTAGTGGGATTTGACCGGTAGAACGCCGAAGTGGACTTTGCTCGCCGGGTCCTCTGGAGGGCACCGCGCTTGGAGGACAAGTGAGTGAGATCGGCAAGCCTCTCATCCCACGTCGCAGCGCCTTGCGTGCCTTGGGCGGCCTCGCCGTCGGCGGGTTGACCGCGGGCGCGTTGAGCGCCTGCGACAGCGCCGGTTCGGCCGGCGGCCCGACCGGGACGATCTCGGTCGGCCTGCTGATCCCGCAGACCGACGAGCTGAAGGCGATCGGCTCGGACATCTACGACGGATTCAAGCTCTACACCGACCTCAACCAGCCGTTCGGCACCTACGACATCTCGATCGTGCAGGCCGAGGAGCGGGACAAGCCGGCGGAGAGCAAGGCCGCGGTCGAGAGCCTCATCAAGAAGGGCGTCTCAGCGATCGCGGGCGTGGCGCAGCCGGAGACGCTGCTGGCCATTCGCGACACGGTGGAGAACGCGCACATCCCGCTGATCAGCGCGCACCAGAACCCCAACGCGCTGCAGAGCGTACTGTGGATCTGGAGTTCGTCCTATGTGGGCAAGGAGCCGGGCGTCGCGCTCGGCCGCTACCTGCAGGCCATCGGGGCGAGCGTCGCGATCGTCGGGTCCGCCGAACTCACCAGCACCGACGCCGTCGCCGGATTCCACGAGGGATACGCCAAGGCGATCGAGAAGAGCCGCGTCTTCAAGACCAGTACGCAGAGCGTCACCTCGATCGTGTCGGCGATCGAGGGAATCGACCCCGACGCGGTCTTCTGCGCGTTGACCGGGCCGACCGCGTTCTCGTTCATCAAGGCGCTGCGGGCGGCCGGAGTGGACGCCGAACTGTACGCACCCGGCGACCTGACCGAGGGCACGGCGCTGGACGGCGCGATCAGCAGCCTCGGCGAGAAGACGGCGACGGGCATCTACACGGCGATGAACTACTCGGCCGACCTGTCGAACGCCACCAATCAGCTGTTCGCGTCCCGCTTCCGCAGCACCGTGCGGCGGACCCCCTCGTCGTACGCCGTGGCCGGCTGGGACGCCGCACAGGCGCTCGACAAGGCGATCCGCGCGTGCGGCGAGGCGCAGCCGTCCCGCGACCTGATCAACGCCAAGCTGGGCGGGTTGGGGCAGATCACCAGTCCCCGGGGCACGATCGCCTTCAACCAGACGCGTACGCCGTTGCAGAAGTGGTATCTGCGCCGGGTGATGAAGGACGGCCCGAAGCTGGCGAACGTGACCGTCCGGAGTCTGGCGACGCTCGGCTAGGGGATCAGGCGGCGCGCAGCTCGGCCACGCAGCATTTGACGCTGCCGCCGCCCTTCTTCAGCTCGCTGAGGTCGACCGGCACCGGGTGGTACCCGGCGGCGGTCAGCTTGTCGGCGTACGCCGTCGCCTCGGTGTTGACCAGGACGTTGTGCCCGTCGCTGACCAGGTTGAGGCCGAAGGCCAGGGCGTCGGCCTCGTCCGCCGGCACCGAGTCCGGGAAGAGCTGGGCGAGCACCCGCTGGGAGCTGGCCGAGAAGGCGCCTGGGTAGTAAGTGATCCGCTGGTCGTCGAGGACCGCCAGCGCGGTGTCCAGGTGGTAGAACCGCTCGTCGACCAGGCGCAGCGAGACCACCGGGCGGCCGAGCACCTCCTGCGCCTCGGCGTGGGCGGCGGTCTCCGTCCGGAAGCCGTGCCCGGCGAGGATCAGGCCCCGCCCCGGCACGTACGCGAAGTCGCCTTCGCCCTCGTTGACCTGGGTCGGCGGGACGAACTTCCAGCCGCCGGCGGATTCGTAGAAGGCGCGGTGCGCGTCGGCCTCGGCGGCGCGCTCGGCGTACTTGAATCGGGCGCCGTAGACGATCCCGTCGACGCTGAACGCCCCGTTGGCCGCGAAGACCATGTCGGGCAGCCCGGCCACCGACGGCAGGACGTGCACGTGATGGCCCAGGCCGAGCAGCGCCGTCCGCAGGGCGTCCCACTGCCGCACCGCGCGATCACGATCGACCGGCTGGTCGGCGCGCATCCACGGGTTGATCTCGTACGCCACGAGGAAGTGCTCGGGCGGGCTCATCAGGTAGATCACGCTCACCTACAGTAAGGAGGGCTTGGGGACGCGAACAGCCGTTATTCATGCGTCTGAGAGGCGAAACGTTGCAGCTTGACGAGGTCGACAAGCGAATCATTGCGTCGCTCGTGTCAGACGCCCGAGCCTCGTACGCGGAGATCGGCGCGATCGTGTCGTTGTCCGCTCCGGCGGTGAAACGACGAGTGGACCGGCTGCGCGCGGCCGGGGTCATAAAGGGGTTCACCGCGGTGGTCGATCCGGCCGCGGTCGGCTGGACGACGGAGGCCTTCGTCGAGCTCTTCTGCACCGGCCGGACCACCCCGGCGCAGATCGCAGTGGCGGCTCGACGGCATCCCGAGGTCGTCGGGGCGTACACGATCTCCGGACGGGCCGACGCGCTCGTGCATCTGCGGGCGGCCGACATCGCTCACCTGGAGCAGGCGCTCGAACGACTGCGCGCCGAACCCTTCGTCACCAGTACGCACAGCATGATCGTGCTGTCCCGGCTGGTCGAGAACCCGGTGCCGTAGGGAACCTGTGCCGTGGGGAACCCGATGTCGTTGGGAGAGGAGAGCGCTAGAGGTACATGCCGGTGCGCTCGGGGAGCGCCGGCTTGTCGCCCTCGCTGTAGAAGCGCTTGCCGCCGAACTCGCCCTGCAGCCGGTCGTCGAGTTCGTCGGCGAGGCCGGTCATGACCTGGATCGCCAGCACGAGGTGGGTGGCCTGGAAGCGGCGGCCCATCACCGGGACCGATGCCCAGACCGTCCCGTTCGTGCAGTAGAGCCGGCCGATCGGCATCCGGTTGGTCAGCTCGGAGAGGCGTACGAACAGCTGCTCGTTCGGCTCGACCTCGGTGAGCAGGGGCGAGAACACGTCGATCAGGGGCGGGTTGTCCCGGACCTTCACGAAGACCATCGCCGAGCCCGCCCGGATGCCGATGTCGCCGTCCTGGTCGACGGTCAGCTCCTCCGGGGTGGTCTTGAGCAGCGCCGCGACCACCGTACGCACGCGCTCGCCGAGGTCGAGGCCGTCGTCGTCCGGATCCTCGCCGTCGGCGAGGTCGAGGTCGGCCTCCGAGAGGGCGAGCGAGGACTCCGGCCGGGCGGTGCCCAGGCCGGTGAGCGTGATCGACTCCTCCTCGCCGTCTCGCGCGCCGTAGACGACGAACGCCGGATGCGGGGCGCCGTAGACGTCGCGCAGCGTCCGAGTCAGCGTCACGGCCAGCTGCGGCGCGAGCTCCGACGTGGCGGTCTGGCCGAAGTGCTCGCGGGAGCCCGGGATGACGCCGGGCGGCGACCAGCCCAGCTCGATCATCGCCGCGACGGCGTTCCGGTCGAGCTTGTAGCCGGTGGGCAGCAGGCCGTTGCCGACCGCCATCGCCGAGAGGACGTTGTCCTCGCCGACGGTCACGCCGACCGAGTAGACGACGTCGCCGGTCCCATAGGCGGTCGGGTCGACCGTCAGGAAGAGCTCCGACTTCGGCGGCAGCGTCGGCAGGGCCTCCGCCAGCGCGCCGGCGAAGTCCCGCCACGCCTGGGTCACCTTCGCGGCCAGGTCGGACGTGGTGGGTTCGTCCAGCAGATGGAACTCGGTCATGACGGGCCTCCGATCCAGTCCCCGCCACCCTACCCACGCCAACATCGTCTGTGGCATCGCACGGTTGGTAATCAGATAGCCCTACTGTTGGCCACATGACATTCGCCGCGATCGTGCTCGCCGGAGGGGCCGCCCGGCGAATGGGCGGAGTCGCGAAGCCGTCGCTCACCGTCGAGGGCGATGCTCTCGTCGCCCGCGTCCTGGCCGCAGTCGCGGATGCCCAGGTCCGCATCGTGGTCGGGGCGGTACCGGACCTCCCCGCGGACGTCGTGGTCACGGTGGAGGATCCGCCGGGCAGCGGTCCGGTGCCCGCTCTCCGCGCCGGAGTCGCGCTGCTGCCCGACGACGTCGAGACCGTCGCGATCCTGGCCGCCGACCTGCCCTTCCTCACCGCGGGCACGGTCCGCACGCTCCGGACGGCGCTGGCCGACGCCGAGGCCGCCGTGCTGCTCGACGCCGAGGGCCGCCGCCAGCATCTCGTCGCGTGCTGGCGCATGGGCGCGCTGAGAACGGCGCTCACGACCACGTCGCCCCGAGTCCGTGATCTCTATCCGGTACGCACAGCGGAAGTGCCCCCCGCGCAAGCGCGGCTACCGGAGTACCTCGACTGCGACACCCCGGCGGATCTCGACCTGGCTCGGCGGCTGGCCGCTCAGAACCCGAGCTCGTCCAGCTCGGCGAGCACGGCCGAGCGATAGCCGCCCCCGAAGAGCGCGGTGTGCACCAGCATCAGGAAGAGCCGATGGCAGGGCAGCACGCCGCGCCACCCGGCGGGCAGCGGAAACTCCTCCTCGTACGCCTCCAGCACGACCCCGAGGTAGGCGACCCCGCCGAACAGCCCGAGGCAGGCGAGGTCGGTCAGCCGGTTGCCCCCGTGGGCGGCCGGATCGACGAGCCACCCGCGACCGGACTGGTCCCACAGCACGTTGCCGGGCCAGAGGTCGCCGTGCAGCCGGGCGGGCGGCTCGCCGGGGTCGAAGTCGCCGAGCCGATCGGCCAGGCGCTCGATCCGGGCCACGTCGCCGCTGTCCAGAGCGCCGCTCTCACGGGAGAGCACCGCGTACGGGAGCAGCCGGCGGGCGGCGTACCAGGTGCTCCAGGGCCCGTCGCTGGGCGTGTTGTCCATCGGCAGCGATCCGATGTAGCCCGGCCAAGGCGCGCCGAACGAATCCGCCCCGGCCGCGTGCAGCCGGGCGAGTTCGCGGCCGAACCGGGCGGCACCGGACTCCGTCGGCTCGCCCGGCTCGACCCATTCGAGCGCGAGCAGCTCGGGCAGCGCCACGATGACTTCGGGCACCGGCGTCGCGCCCGCCGCCCGCAGCCAGGTCAAACCTCGTGCCTCGGCCTCGAAGAAGCCCGGCGGTGGGCCGTCCGGGTGCGGCCAGGTCTTGGCGAACAGCGAGGTCCCGTCGTCGAGGGTGAGCCGGGAGGCGCTGCTGATCGACCCGCCGCCGACCGGCGTCTCCCGGATGCGCTGATGCGTCAGGAACGTCGGCAGCAGATGCGGATGCTCCCGGAGGAAGGCGAAGTCCACTCTGAAGACGTTAGGCTCCCGCGTCCGGTTCGGGAAACCGGCCGCGCCGAATGCTGAGGTCCCGCTGGCTGAGGTCGCGCTGGTTCGGCCAGCGGCCCAGCGTCGAGCCGGGCAACCCGCGCAGCATGGCGTCACGGATGAGCGCGGCCAGCGAGTAGTCCTCGTCGGCGGCCAGCGCACGGTCCAGGGCCACCCCGGCCAGCGGCCCGTTGCCGTCGCGCCAGGCGGCGAAGGCGAGCAGCGTCGCCGGCGGCGCGGCCAGCTCGGGATCGGCTCGCCGGGTGACGTCCGTCCACAGGCTCAGCTGCCAGGCCTCGTGATCAGTGCTCTCCCAGGCGCGGTCCCGGACCGGCAGCGACTGCAGGAGCAGCGTCAGCCAGGCGATCTGTTCGTCGGTCAGGCGTACGCCCCGGCGCCCGGCGGCGAGTGCGGCGTCGACCGCCAGGAAGCCCGCTGCGCGGATGGCCGGTACGCCGTCCCGGACGCCGTTGTCCCAGGCGCGCTGGATCAGCCGGGTCAGCCGCCGGCCGGCCCGGTCGACCGCTCGGCTCATCGTCCGCGCGGCCGGGCCGGTGACCGGGGCGACCTGCGCCCGCAGCGAATCCCGGTCGGGCAGCGCGGTCAATCCGGCCACGGTGGCCTCGGCCGGCACCGGGCTCGCCGCCGCGTCGAACGGGAAGCCGTCCGGCGGAGTGCACTGCTCACAGGAGGCGCAGAAGCAGCGGTCCCCGGTCACCCGGACCGCCGCCAGCAACGGAACCGGCAGTCGATCGCGTACGCGCTCCAGCACCGGGCCGACCGTCGCGAGTTCGCCGTACGCGGCCAGCAGCACCGCCTCGACCGGGGCTCGGTCGAGCACCTCGGTGATCGCAGCGGCCAGGCCGAGCACGTCGGCGTCGAGATCCCAGCGCTGGACCACGGCGACGGTGGCGTCCCGGAGACCGACGACCACGAGGCTGTCGGCCGGATGGAAGCCCAGCAGGTAGGGGACGGCAGCGGCCAGGTCGGCGGGGTTCCGCAGGGTCAGCGTCGGCGTCATGCGCCCAGGATCTCGGCGGGCCGGGCGAGGGTCGAGCGTTGTGGATCATGCTGTGGATAACCCGGGTTATCCACAGGGCGCGCCCGTTGTCGCTGCTCGAAGCCCACTGGGCGGACGCGCGCCGGGGCGGTGCGTCGTCCTGACACACTCTCGCGTTACCGTCGAACGGTGACCAACGGATTGCTGGACCGCTTCGGGCGGCGCGCCACCGATCTGCGCGTCTCGCTCACGGATCGCTGCAATCTGCGCTGTTCCTACTGCATGCCGGCGGAAGGGCTGCCCTGGTTGCCCCGGGCGGAGATGCTCACCGACGCCGAGATCATCCGGCTGATCACCGTGGCCGTCGAGCGGCTCGGGGTCACGGAGGTCCGCTTCACCGGCGGCGAGCCGCTGCTGCGTCCCGGCCTGACCGAGATCGTCGCCGCCGCGGCGGCGTTGCGCCCGCGGCCGCACCTGGCCCTCACCACCAACGGCATCGGGCTCGACCGGCTGGCCGGCGGGCTGGCCGCGGCCGGGCTCGACCGGGTCAACGTCTCGATCGACACGCTCCGGGCCGACCGGTTCGCCCAGATCACCCACCGGGACCGGCACGCGGCGGTGCTGGCCGGCATCGTGGGCGCGGCCGAGGCCGGGCTGACCCCGGTCAAGCTCAACGCCGTCCTGCTGCGCGGGATCAACGAGGACGAGGCGCCTGAGCTGCTCCGCTTCGCCGTCACGCACGGCTACGAGCTGCGGTTCATCGAACAGATGCCGCTCGACGCCCAGCACGGCTGGTCGCGCGAGCAGATGATCACCGCCGACGAGATCCAGGCCTCGCTCGCCGGGCAGTTCGGCCTGACCCCGGATCCGAGCCCCCGGGCAGGCGCACCGGCCGAGACCTTCCTGGTCGACGGCGGCCCGGCCAAGGTCGGCATCATCGCCAGCGTCACCCGCCCGTTCTGCGGCGACTGCGATCGCACCCGGCTCACCGCCGACGGGCAGATCCGCAACTGCCTGTTCGCGACCGAGGAGAGCGACCTGCGGAGCGCCATGCGGGGCGGGGCGGACGACGCCGAGCTGGCCGAGCGCTGGCAGCGCGCGATGTGGCTCAAACGCGCCGGGCACGGCATCGACAATCCAGACTTCTTGCAGCCCGCGCGGGGCATGTCAGCGATCGGAGGCTGAGTGATCACGGTTCGCTACTTCGCCGGGGCTCGGGCGGCGGCCGGGGTGACCCAGGCCGAGCTGCCCGACGGGAGCAGCGTCGCGGAGTTGACCGCGACGTCCGTTCCGCAGCTCGCCAAGGTCCTCTCGGCGGCGAGCTTCCTCGTGGACGGGACCGCCTGGCGAGACCGGGACGAGCCGATCCCGGCCGGATGCACGCTCGACGTGCTGCCCCCGTTCGCGGGCGGCTGAGCGTGGCCCAGATGGCGTTCTTCCTGATCTTCGCGCTCGGCGTCGCCGCCGCCATCCACTACTACCTCTGGTTCCGCCTGGTACGCAGCACCACGCGACCCGGCCGGGCGCGCCGGATCGGCACCGGACTCGTGGTGGCGGCGCTCGTCGTCCTCATCGGAGCCCTCGTGCTCACCCGGCTCGACGCCGACCTGGACTGGCTGGCCGTCATCGGCTACCTCTGGCTCGCCGTCATGTTCTACCTGCTCGTGACGCTGGCCGTGCTGGAGGTTCCGGCGTTCGTCGCCAAGCGGGTGGGATCGCGGGACCGTAGCGAGGCGCCCGACGCGGGCGCGCTCGCCGCCGCGGCCGCTCCGGCCGAAGAAGCCACCGACGACGACCGCCCCGGTGGGCGTACCCCTCAGGACGAAAGCCGGCGGTTGTTCGTGGCGCGCACGGTCGCGATCACCGCGGGGGTCGTCGCGGCCGGGACGGTGGGTTTCGGGGTGACCCAGGCGCTGGGCCGGCCGATGCTGAAGCGGCGGGAGATCGCGCTGGCCAAGCTGCCGCGCGCGATGGACGGCTACCGGGTCGCGCTGGTCTCCGACATCCATCTCGGGCCGCTGGCCGGGCGCAAGCACACCGAGCGCATCGTCGAGATGATCAACAGTCTCGACGCCGACATCGTGACCGTGGTCGGCGACCTGGTCGACGGCACGGTCGCGCAGTTGGGCGACGACGCCGCGCCGCTCCGGCTGTTGCGCAGCAAGCACGGCGCCTACTTCGTGACCGGCAACCACGAGTACTACTCCGGTTACGAGGAGTGGATTCAGGAGGTCACCGAGCTGGGGATGAAGCCGCTCCGCAACGAGCGGGTGGAGCTGCCGGGCGGTCTGGACCTGGCCGGCGTCAACGACGTGACCGGCGCCGGCTTCGACGACGGGCCGGACTTCGCGAAGGCGCTCGACGGGCGCGATCCCGCCAAACCGGTCGTGCTGCTGGCGCATCAGCCGATCCAGGTCCACGACGCGGCCAAGCACGGCGTCGACCTCCAGTTGAGCGGGCACACCCACGGCGGCCAGATGGCGCCCTTCAATCTGGCGGTGAAGTTGCAGCAACCGGTGGTGAGCGGCTATGACACCATCGACGGGACGCAGATCTATGTGACCAACGGCGCGGGATTCTGGGGGCCGCCCGTCCGGGTCGGCGCGCCGCCGGACATCACGCTCGTGGAGTTGCGCGCTCCGTGACGCTTCGCCCACGCGGTGGCTGCCGGTAAGTCAGACATCTCACGAGCCGGTGTGGCGGCGAGCGCGGCACCGCGCACGCATGCCAGGATTCACCGCGTGCCCCCGCTCGCGACAGACCCTATCGCCCCTTCGTGGGTCGCGGATCTGCACATCCACTCCCGCTACTCCCGCGCCTGCAGCCGTGACCTGGACCTGCCGAATCTTTCGTGGTGGGCCCGCCGCAAGGGGATCGCGCTGCTGGGCACCGGTGACATCACGCATCCGGCCTGGCGGGAGCATCTGCACGAGGCGCTGGTCGAGGCCGAGCCCGGCCTCTATCGGCTGAACCCCGACCTCGAGGCGGACGTCAACCGGCGGTTGCCCCCGGTGCTCGCGGCCCGCCCCAGCGCGCGATTCCTGCTCAGCGTCGAGATCTCCACGATCTACAAGGCCGGCGAGCGTACGCGCAAGGTCCACCACCTGATCTACCTGCCGTCCCTGGCGGCGGCCGAGCGGTTCGCCACTCGCCTCGGCCGGGTCGGCAACCTGGCCAGCGACGGGCGGCCCATCCTCGGGCTGCCCAGCCGCGATCTGCTGGAGATCACGCTGGAGGCCGACCCGGACGCGTACCTGGTCCCCGCGCACATCTGGACGCCGTGGTTCTCGGCGCTCGGCTCGAAGAGCGGCTACGACCAGATCGCCGACTGCTACGAGGATCTCGCCGAGCACATCTTCGCCGTCGAGACCGGGCTCAGCAGCGACCCGGAGATGAACTGGCGGGTCTCCTCGCTCGACCGGTACGCCCTCGTCTCCAATTCGGACGCTCATTCGCCGCCGGCCCTCGGCCGGGAGGCGACGCTGCTGCGTGGTCCGCTGGACTACTTCGCGGTCCGGGACGGGCTCCGCGACCGCAGCGCGCTCGTGGGGACGGTGGAGTTCTTCCCTGAGGAGGGCAAGTACCACGGGGACGGCCACCGCGCCTGCGGCGTCAACTGGACGCCGGAGCAGACCCGCGCGGCCGGGGGCGCGTGCAGCGTGTGCGGCAAGGCCGTCACCGTCGGCGTACTCGCCCGGGTGGAGGAACTGGCCGACCGGGTCGCGCCGCCGACCACGCCCGAGGTGCGGGTCGAACATCTCGTGCAGCTGCCCGAGATCCTCGGCGAGATCGCCGGGGTCGGCCCGAAGAGCCGGACGGTCGAGACGAAGGCGGCCGCGCTGGTCGCCGCGATCGGACCGGAGCTGCACATCCTCCGGGAGGCGCCGCTGGACCAGATCGGCGCGGCCGGTGGCACCGACCTCCAGGAGGCGATCCGCCGGTTGCGGGCCGGCGAGGTCCGGCGCATTCCCGGCTACGACGGGGAGTACGGCGTGATCCGGCTCTTCGATCCCGGCGAGCTGGGTGCGGCCGACGCCCTCTTCGAGGTGCCCGTCGTACCGGTCACCCGGGTGCCGGCGCCGAAGCAGCGTACGCCCCGGGCCAGTCGCGAACCGGTGTCCCGGCCGGTCTCCAGCCCGCCGCCGGTGGTGTCCCCGCCGCCACCGCCGCCGGTCTCCCCGCACGAGCCGTTCGAGCCGATGCTGGCCGGAATGGAAGAGGTCGGCACCGGACTGCTCGACCGGCTCGACGCCATGCAACGGGTGGCCGCCTCCGCACCGGGTGGTCCGCTGCTCATCGTCGCCGGTCCGGGCACTGGCAAGACGCGTACGCTGACCCACCGGATCGCGTACCTGTGCGCCGAGATGCACGTCTTCCCGGAGCAGTGCCTGGCGATCACCTTCACCCGGCGAGCCGCCGAGGAGTTGCGGGAACGCCTGAAGGCGCTGCTCGGCCCGGTGTCGGGCGACGTCACCGTCTCCACCTTCCACGCGCTGGCCCTGTCGCTGCTCCGCGAGCAGGACAAGTCGCTGGTCATCGCCGAGACGCCGGACGCACCGGGCGTGACGCTGGACGAGCTGGTGCCACGCCTCGTCAAGTTGCTGCGCGCCAAGCCCGATCTGGCCCATTCGCTGCGCAACCAATGGCGGTGGGTCTTCGTCGACGAGTATCAGGACGTCGACGAAGACCAGTACGAGCTGCTGCGGTTGCTCGTCCCGGCCGACGGCAACCTGTGCGCCATCGGCGATCCCGATCAGGCGATCTATTCCTTCCGCGGCGCGGACGTCCAGTACTTCCTGCGATTCGCCAAGGACTTCACCGACGCCCGGCTCGTCCGGCTCACCCGCAACTACCGCTCGTCCGCGCCGATCATCGCGGCGGCGGTGCAGGCGATCGCGCCGACGTCGCTGGTGCCGGGACGGCGGCTCGATCCGGCCAAGGTCGACCCCGAGGCGTCCCTCATCGGCCGGTACGCCGCCGGATCGGCCGCCGAGGAGGCCGAGTTCATCGCGCGTACGGTGGACGAACTGGTCGGCGGCGTGTCGCACCGGTCGAAGGCCGACACCCGGGGGGTGCAGTCGGTCACCGTCTCCTTCACCGACGTGGCCGTCCTCTATCGGACCGACGCGCAGGCGGCCACGATCGTCGACGCGTTGCAGCGCGCGGGAATCCCGGTGCAGAAGCGATCCCACGACCGGCTGCGGGACCGGCCCGCCGTCAGCGCCATCGCGGCCGAATTGCGCCTCGCCCAGGGCGACCAGCCGAACCTGATCAGCCGGATGAAGCAGGCGGCTCAGGTGCTCGCCGAGCGTCCCGCGCTGGACAGCACGCTCAGCCCCGAGGATCTGTGGGCGGCGGTCGACCTGCTGACGCCGCTGGCCCGACGCTGCGAGAAGGCCGGCCTGGAGACCTTCCTCACCGAGCTGGCCACCGGGGCCGAGGTCGACGCGCTGGACCCGCGAGCCGAGGCGGTCACGCTGCTCACTCTGCATGCCGCCAAGGGCCTGGAGTTCCCGGTGGTCTTCCTCGCCGGCTGCGAGAACGGATTGCTGCCGCTCCGGCTACCGGGCGCCGCCACCCGGCTGACCCCGGACGAGCAGGCCGCCGCGGAGGCGGAGGAACGCCGGTTGTTCTTCGTCGGCATCACGCGGGCGCAGCGACGCCTGTATCTGACCCACGCGGCCAAGCGATTCCGGTACGGCTCCGAACGTGAGGCCAGCCCGACGCCGTTCCTCGACACCATCGACGCCGGCCTGCTCGAATGGCTGGGCGACACCGCCCCGGTACGCCGTCGCGACCAGCAGTTGCGGTTGCTTTAGCGGAGTTGTCCGATGCGAGCAGGACTGGCGTAACCGCACCGGATGAGGCAGGGTATTCCCAGGATTTCATGATGTTCAGGGGACAACGACCTGGAGGGACGTGGGGATGTCGGTCCGACTGGTCACCGTCGACGCCGTAACGCTGGCTCGGCTCGGATACGCCGCAGCGGTCTCGGCGTACCCGGACATTTCTCTGGTGGGCCAGGCGACCAGCCCCGACGAAGCCGTCGAGCTGGTGAACGCGTTGTCGCCCAACGTCGTCGCGGTGGACACGCATCTACCGGAGGGCGACGGCGTCCAACTCGCCGTGAAGCTGCGCGCGGAGCACCCCCACCTGGGCATCGTCCTGACCGGCCCGGCCGAGGACGACTACATCTTCCGGGCGCTCGAAGCCGGGCTGTCGGCGTTCCTGCCCCGCACCGCCACCGTCGAGCTGCTGATGTCGGCGGTCCGCCACGCGGCGGTCGCACCGGCCTCGTTCACCGCGCCCAACCTGGCCGCGGCCCTGGCCCGCCGGCGCGCCCGCGCCGCCGCGCTGAGCCCGCGCGAGGAGGAGATCCTGCGGCACCTCAACACCGGCTCGTCGCTGGCCTCGATCGCCAGCCAGCTGCGGTTGACCGAGTCGACGGTGCGGACCTACGTCGCGCGGCTCTACGACAAGCTCGGCGTCCACAACCGGGCGCAGGCGCTGATCGTCGCCGCGCAGCACGACCTGCTCTGACAGCCGGCCCGCCGAGTGCGGGCTAGCCGACGAACGAGTCGAAGATCCGGATCACACCGGGCCCGATCACGACCACGAACAGGGCCGGCAGCAGGCAGAACACCAGCGGGAAGACCACCTTCACGGGGACCTTCGCCGCCGCTGCCTCCGCGTACTGCCGCCGCTTGACACGCATCTCCCGGGCCTGTTCGCGGAGCACGTCGGCGATCGGGATACCCAGCTCGGTGGCCTGCAACAGCGCGGTCGCGACGGTCCGCAGCTCCAGCACCGAAGTACGCGACCCGAGTGCCCGCAACGCGTCGGCTCGCCGCTGACCCATCTGCATCTCGTGCAGCATCCGGGCGAACTCCCGGCCGACCTCGCCGGGTAGCGTTCCGGCGACCTGGGCGACCGCCGCGTCGAAGCCCAGACCGGCCTCGACGGAGAGGGTGAGCAGGTCCAGCGCGTCCGGCAGCTGACGGCGGATCGTGGTCTGCCGCCGCACTCCGATGTCGTAGACGATGACGAACGGCAGCCAGAATCCGGCCACCGCGCCCAGGATCGTCCAGACCGCGATCCACGGAATGGAGTCGCTGACCAACAGGCCGAAGAAGAACCCGACGACCGCGCCGCCGAGCAGGCCGATGCCCTGCATCTCCATGAGCCGCTCGGCCGGCCAGCCCGGCGGGTTTCCGGCGTAGTCGAGCCACTTCTGCAGCCGGCTGATTGCGCGCTGCGGCGTCAGTGTCCGGCCGAGTCCCGCGATGCGCTGACCCAGTGGGGGCAGGTTGCGGTCGCTCGACGTGGCGGTGCTGCTGGGCGGCGCGCCGCCGGGGGCGTACATGCGGTCGATGGACTCGATCGCCTTCGCCATGTTGTCACGCCGGCTCGACGTGGAGATCAGCAGTGACACCGCCAGGACGATCGCGAGGAAGATCGCCCCCAGGCCGGACAACGCGATGACGTCGATCATCTCAGACCTCCACCTTGACGACCTTGAGCAGCCACGCGATGCCGATGCCGAGCAGCACCGCCCCGCCGACCGACATGGCGATCCCCATCGGGGTCTCCACCAGCGGCAACAGGTAGCTGCCCTTCACCGCGAGCATGTACAGCAGGACCGCGAACGGCAGCCCGATGAGCACGTACGCCGACAGCCGGCCCTCCGCCGACAGCGCCTTCACCTGTCGCTGGAGGGTCGCCCGTTCCCGCATCGTGTTGACCGTCGTGGTGAGCACCTCGGCGAGGTTGCCGCCGACCTCCCGCTGCACCTTGACGGCGACGACGGCGAAGGCCAAGTCCTTGTTGTGCATCCGCTGAGCCACCCGCTCCAGCGCGTCCTCGATCTCAGCGCCCAGCCGGACCTCGCCCAGCGCCCGACCGAACTCGGCCTGCATCGAGCCGCCGATCTCGTGCGTCATCGCTTCGACCGCCTGCGCGAGCGAGAAGCCCGAGCGCAGCGAGCCGATCACCAGTTGCAGGGCGTCCGGCAGCCCGGCGGCGAAGGCGGTGGCCCGGCGTCCGGCCCGGACGCGGTGGTAGACCGCGGTCGCACCCCATCCGGCGAGGGCGCCCAGCACCACCCCGATCCACCACGGCACGAACAGCAGCGCGAAGAGCAGCGCGCCGACGGCCACCGCGCCCAGGCGCAGCAGCAGCCACTCGTGCGGCAGCATGCGCAGCGAGGCCAGCTCGATCTGCCGCGCCAACCGGCCTTCCACATTGGTCTGGCGCATCACCTGTTGCGAGAGCTGCAACGCGGTCTGGGCGATCGCGGTGTCCGCCTCGACCGGGGGCGGCGGGGCCGGGCGGGACCTCGTCGAGAACTGCTCGACCTGAGCGAACCGGCGACGCCGGGCGTCGGCGGTCAGCAGCGGCCCGATCAGCAGCACACCCGCGATCAGCAGGCCGAGGAAGATGACGCCCAAGAGCGAGTAGAGCATCCAGTCGGGGATGCCGCCGGAGCGTACGCCGACGAGCGGGGTGGCCTTGCGGGTGTCCGGGACGAACGACAGCCGCATGTCGGTGGCGGCCGTGCCGGTCCCGGCTTTCGCCGAGATCACCAGCGTGCCGTCCTTGCCTTGCAGCTCCGGCGGAATGGTGACGCGGACCAGCAACTGCGCCGAGAAAGCGCCGGCCGCCTGGGTGAACACACCCGTGAGCGCCTGCGGATCGCCCGCCCGGTACGCCTTCCCGCCGGTCGCCTGGGACAGGTTGGCGAGAACGGCCGCGGTGGCCTCTTGCGTCTTGAAGGCGATGGTGTCGACCGGGATCGCGCCCGCGGCCTTCCGGGCGTCCTCGTAGCCCACGGAGGACGCGGTGTCCGCGCCGTCGGAGAGCACGACGATGCGCTTCTCGTCGTACTGACCGTTGAGCACGTCGGCTGCCGCGCGTACGGCGTCGTAGAGCGCGGTCTCGCCCTTCGCCTGCACCCCCGCGACGGCAGATCGGGCGCGCGTACGGTCGGCGGTCGCCCGGACGACGACCAGAGCCGGGGAACCGGCGGTGACCACGCCGACTTGGATGTCGGCGGGCAGCGCGCTGAGGAACGAGGCCGCCGCCGACTTCGCGGCCGACAGCGGCTCGCCGTTCATCGAGCCGGACGTGTCGATGACCAGCGCGACGGCCCGGCGCAGGGCGCGGCCCTGACTCTGCCCGACCGGCGCCGCGGTCAGCGGGACGGCTCGGCCGTCCACCTGGGCGGTCAGCGTGTCCTGGGACAACGCGTTGCCCGACGGCAGATCCGAACCGGTCAGGTAGAACTCGACCAGACCGGCTTCCTGCCGCACGGACGACGCGCTCAGCCGCGGCTCCGCGTACGCCGGACCGGCGGCGAGCAGCGTCAGCACGCCGGCCAGACCGCCGGTGAGGAGCGCGAGACGGCGCATGTCACATCCCTTCGGGCTCGCCGAAGATCACGGGGTCGACGACGACACCCCGATCGGCGAGCGACTCCAAGAACTTCGGGCGTACGCCGGTGGCCAGTAGCTGGCCCAGGTGACGGCCCTTCTGATCGAACCCGGCGCGGTGATCGAAGGTGAACAGGTCCTGCGTGACGACGCCTTCGCCGTCCATGCCCACGACCTCGGTGATGTGCGTGATCCGGCGCGTGCCGTCGCGCAGCCGGCTCAGGTGCACGATGACGTCGACGGCCGAGGCGATCTGCTCCCGGATCGCGCGTACCGGCAGGTCCATGCCTGCCATGAGCACCATGGTCTCCAACCGGGCGATCGAGTCGCGCGGGGAGTTCGCGTGCACCGTGGTCAGTGAGCCGTCGTGGCCGGTGTTCATGGCCTGCAGCATGTCCAGGGCCGCGCCGTCGCGGACCTCGCCGACGACGATGCGGTCCGGCCGCATACGCAGCGCGTTGCGGACGAGGTCGCGGATGGTGACCTCGCCCCGGCCCTCGAAGTTCGGCGGCCGGGCCTCCATCCGCAGCACGTGGTCCTGGGCGAGGCGCAGTTCGGCCGAGTCCTCGATGGTGATGATGCGTTCCTCGGTGGGCAGGAACGACGAGACCACGTTGAGCAGCGTGGTCTTGCCCGTGCCGGTACCGCCGGAGACGACGATGTCCAGCCGGCCCTGCACGCACGCCCGCAACAAGTCCGCGACCTGCGGATGCAAGGTCCCGAACCGCATGAGATCGGTGATGCTGAACGGTTCGGCGGAGAACTTCCGGATCGTCAGCGCCGCGCCGTCCAAGGAGATCGGCGGGACCACCGCGTTCACCCGGGAACCGTCGGGCAGCCGTGCGTCGACCATCGGGCTCGACTCGTCCACGCGCCGGCCCACGCGAGCCACGATCTTGTCGATGACACGGCGCAGGTGCTGCTCGTCCATGAACGCGACGTCCGCCTCGAAGAGCCGGCCCTCGCGCTCCATGTAGACGCGGTCCCAGGCGTTCACCATGATCTCGGTGATCGACGGGTCGCGGAGCATCGGCTCGATCGGGCCGTGGCCCAAGATCTCGTCGATGATCTGCCGGTACGCCAAAGCGCGGTCGCCCGCCGTGAGCGCCGTCTCCTCCTGGGCCAGGACGTCGGGCAGTGCCTCCCGGACCCGGCGGGCCAGTTCCTCGTCGTCGGCGACCGTCTCGTAGAGCTGTGGTCCCAGCAGTTCCAGCAGCGCCTCGTGCGCCCGCCGGCGCACCGCCGCCAACGGGTCGTACGCCCGCCGCTGGTTGCGCCGCACGTTGGAGACGACCGAGCTGATCGGCATCGATGACACCGGCGCGGCGTACGCGGCCGCCGCCTCACCCGCCGCCGCCAGCCGTTCCTGGAGTACGCCGGCACTCGATCCGTTGCGCTGGCCGAGCCGATCCTGCAGGCTCATCGGACCTAACTCCTTCCTCGGCCGAACCGGCTGCGCTTCTGCAAGTCCGCCACGTTCGGGTTCAGGAACAGCCGGGTCGCCAGGTCCTTGTACGCCTGACTCACCGGATGACTGGGGCTCGACACCGTCAGCGGAACCCCCGCGTTGGCCGCGACCGGGACGTCCCGGCTGGACGGGATCGACCCGACGATCGGCATGCGGACGATCTTCTCGACGTCGCCGCTACTCAGCCCGACCTTGGAGTCGGCCCGGTTGAGCACCAGGGTGCGGGCCGCCTTGCGGTAGTCGAGGAGGTCGAACATGTCGAGGGTGACCCGCGTGTTCTTCAGCGACGGGATCTCCGGCGTGGTGACGAGCAGGTAGTGGTGAGTGGCGTCGAGCGCGGCGAGCATCTGCTCGGAGAACGCGCTCGCGGTGTCGATGACGACGTACTCGAAGGCGTCCCGGGCGAGCTGGATGAGATCGCTGATCAGCTGCCGGCCGATGTCCTCGGCGGCGGCCGGCTGCACTGGCGCGAGCAGCACGTCCAGCCCGCTGCGATAGGGCGCGAGCAGCGAGCGCAACCCGGTCTCGTCGATCCGGTCGGCGACCGGGATGGCGTCGGCGATGGTCCGCTCCGGGCTCAGCTGGGTGAGGATCGCGACGTCGCCGAAGGCGAGATCGAGGTCCATCAGGCAGACCTTGTGCCGGCCGCCGTCGGCCAGCGCCACCGCCAGGTTGATCGCGGTCGTCGTCTTGCCCACCCCGCCCTTGGCGGCGAAGACCGTGATGACCTGCCCGCCCATCGGCTCCGGGCCGTCCTCGGGCGTACGCGCCGACGGGACGGTCTGGCCGTTGAGCTTCGGTTTGGCCTCCAGCTGCCGGGACAGATCCTGCGATCGCGCGCACGCGGCGAGGATCGCGGCGGGGTCGTTGGCGTCCACGACCTCGCGTACGCCGGCTCGGATGGCCTCGGTCATGACGTTGACGTCGAGATGCTGGCGCAGCAGCACGACGCCGAGGGTCGGCCGCCGCACCCGGCACTGTTCCGAGAAGCCGACCGCCTCGGCCAGGGGAGTGCTCGGGCCGAGCACCACCAGCTGCTCGGCCCGTTCGGTGTTCACCAGCTCGACCAGGGAATCCGCCGTGGACACGACGTGGGTCTCTTCGATGCCGAACAGGGTCGCGAGCTGTTTCGCCTGCTGCTGCCACTGTTCGTAGACGATGGTCATGGCCTGTTCGCCCTTCGCGGTCGCATGTGTCCAGGCGAGGATCAGTTCAGCGGTACGCCGTTGTCTATCGCCTTACCGACCTCAACGACCGACGAATCGGTAAGTAGAGCCAGGGTCAGCTCGCAGCCCATGTCGGTGGCATGGACGAACTTCGTGGCGTCGTCCTGGTTTGCGGAGATCGTCACGATAAGGGTGACCTTGCCGTCGGCGTCGAGCTGCGTACGCTGCTCGGCCGTCTGCGTCGAGGTCTGCCCGCCCTCGCCGTACGCACCGACCGCGAGGACCTCCATGCGCGGCAGCAGCACCATGGACCGGCGGCGGTTCTGGTCGTACTTCTTCTTGAACTCGGCGTCGAGGATGTCGCAGGTGGCGAAGACGGCGACGGTGGAGCCGGGCCGGACGAAGCCGCCGACCTCCCGTTCGACGTCGAACTTGCCGCTCAGCGCCAGCATCTTCTCCGGTACGGCGATGCCGCCCGACAGCTTCGTGGCCTGGCCGAACATCCCCTTGAGGAGCAGCTGGCGGGCCTGCACGTCGGCGGTCACCACGAGCTTGTCGAGGTCGATCGAGATGTCCTGCATGACGTCTTCGGGCAGCGAGGACTTCGGCATCACGACGTCCTCGGTCATGCCCCGGTCCCGGATGACCGCGCCGGTGGTGCCGGCCGGGATGCGTACCTTGGCGACCCGGACGTGCACGGCCTCCTGCCCGGCGGCCACGGAGTTCTTGGTCGCGATGAGGTACGCGAACACCGCGCCGGTGCCGACGACGGCGAGGACGATCGCGATCAGGATGCCAACGATGCGGCGCGTCATTGTCTGCGTTTCCAATCTCTGCCTGCGGTCAGCCGACCGTCTTGACCATGACCGCGCCGAGGCCGGTCGCCGAGTTGAACTGGCCGTTCCACGCCGACATCGGCGTGACGCCACGAGTGAAGTAGCCGAGGACGCAGTAGTCCGTCCCCGGGCACGGGGTGCCGGTCAGCCACGAGGAGGCGGAGCCCACGCCTTTGAGGTTGTAGCCGGTGATGACGAAGGCGGCGACGCCCCTCAGGACGTATCGGCCGCTGCTACCAGAGGTCCGCCGCCCGTCGTAGATGCCCACGGCGACCGGGATGTGGTTGGCGACGGCGTAGCTCAAGACGCTCGCGCATCCGTTGGGCAGGTTGTTCCGAAACGCCCCGACTGTGCTGACCCGGGTCTCGCAGCCTGTCGCGGCCGACGGTCGCAGCCAGCTCGCTTCACCCTTCGTGTCCCACCAGTCGAAAGGGCCGTTACGGCAGGAAGCGGCTCCACTCCCACTGGTGCCGAAGGTGTTGAAGCTGAAGTTCGTCTCGAACGACGAGTTGGGCAGCGTCGGCGGGGCCTGGCCGTAGCGCGTGCTGGAGTTCGTGGCCTGGTCGTACCGTTTCTCGCACACGGTCATCGCCAGCCCGGTCATCGGCGCACCCCAGGCGACCCGGGAACACGCGCCGACCGTGGTGCCGGCGCCGGAGCCGGCGACCGCCCGGGCGAACGTCGGCGACAGTACGTACCGGTCGGAGTCGCTCGTCAGCGTCCGGGTGTGCACCTCGGCGTAGCCGAGCGTGTTCGGCGGCAGCGACCGGCCCTGGCAGGCGGTCAGATTGGCCGGGTAGCCGCCCCGGCAACGCGGCAACAAGCTAGTGCCGGTGCGTATGGCGGTGTTGCCGCAGATCTCCTGAACGTCGGTGAGCCGGTCCTTGGCGTTGCCGTTGGCGTACTTGGTCTCGGCGGCGCTCGGATCGGTGCACTCGCCGGGCCGGCGGGCCGCGCAGTCGATCGCCACCGCGAGCGCGACCGCGTCCGCTCCGGACTGGAGCTCCTCGCGTTCGGCGTACAGCTGGCCGACGTCGACGGCGAGTGCGGCCCCGGCTAGCAGCACTCCGGTCGCGGTGAGCAGCGCGACGAGGACCGCCACCCCGCCCTCGTCGCGACGCAGGCGGCGGCGGAGCCGGGTACGCACGCTCGTCAGGCGCGGCATGGCATGACGCCCTTGCCGGTGACCGTCACGCCGTCGGTGAAAGGTCCGCCGAAGAGGGCGGCGATGCTGCCGACCGGGGTTATCCAGTCGAAGTCCAGTTCGGTGTGGACGGTGGCGTCCTCTTCATCGGTGTAGGGCGGATCGCAGTAGGTGCTCGGCGACACGACCCGGATCCGGGAGTCCACCTCGCGGGCGCGATTCGCGGCGGCGGCGGAGCGGGTGGTGCTGGGTCCGGCGACGGCCGCCGCCCGGGCGCCCTCGCGGGCCGCCTCGGTCGCCTTGATCTGAGCGTTGACGAGCCGGCCGAAGTCGACGGTGGCGAAGACGATCAGCAGGAGCAGCGGCGCCACGATGGCGAACTCCACCGCCGAGGCGCCGCGATCCGCCCGCCACCGGCTCACGGGAAGACGCCCTCCGCGGTCGTGAACAACCCGATGATCGATTGTCCGAAGGCGGCGACCGCCCCGACGATCACCGCCGCGACCAGGGCCATGAACAGCGCGTACTCCACCGCGGTGGCGCCGCGGTCCGCCACCCGGCGGCGTGCGGCGATCCCGGCCAGGACGCACCGTGCCATGAACTTTGTTCTCATGCTCGACTTTCTGCTCAGCCCCCACCGATCCGCCCCCCGGTTCTGGCTACGCCCGACATGGTCGTGCGGGGCGCCCCACCCCCCGCACGGTCCGTCAAGCCGGGCTTACGGCGTTCCACCCTTGATGTCGTCGGCGATGCCGTTCAGCGTGTCCCGGATCGTGTCGCCGAGTGTCGTCACGGCGACGACGATGACGGCGGCGATCAGCGCGACGATGAGGCCGTATTCGACGGCCGTCGCACCCTCGTCCCGGGTCAGCCACAGTGCGCGGGCCTTCGAGTAGAGCTTGAGCATGTGCGGGAGCACCCCCTAGGAGGTCCGGCGAGAAGGGCTGACCGGACATTGTGGAGACATCATCGGCACTGCGCCGACTGTCACGGAGCTTGCGCTTCCGGCTCCGCGCCGTCAGTCAGGCGTCCCGTTACCCGCCGACTCCGCACAGTGGGGCGTACTGGCGGAACGGCTGACCCTGGATCAACCATTGATGCCAGCCAATCAGGTGAGTAAACGTTTGCAGTGCCGCTGAATATCAGTATCAACATGGGCAAGTAGGACAGCCCGCAAAGGGACTGAGAGCAGGCTGAGCGACCGAGTCGACTTCGCGACACCGCTCCCGCGAACGGCGTAAATCCGTTGCCGCTATTGATGAGCCGCGAGCACCACGGCGACGAGCCAGCCCAGCAGAAGGGCCGGGCCGAACGGCGATCGGGCCTTGCGGCCGCGCCGAATGAGGGCCACCACGGCGAACGGCGCGTTCACCAGGAACGGCAGGATCGCCCCGAAGACCACCGCGGGCCAGCCCAGGTAGCCGAGCACCAACCCCAGTACGCCCGCCAGCTTGACGTCGCCGAGTCCCATCGGTGCGCCGGGCAACACCGCGAACACCAGGTACGCCAGCAGCAGCGCGAGGCCGCCGAGCCAGCCCCGGGCGTACTCGGGCCAGGTGCCCGTGGCCAGGGCGTGCAGGGTGAGCAGAACGGCGGTGCCGACGAACGTCACGAGCATGAGGGGATCGGGCAGCCGCTGCACCTTCAGGTCCACCACGGACATCAGTACGCCCATCGCCGCCACGAAGAGGCAGGCGAGCAGCAGGAACGACACCGGAAGCGCCCAGGCGAGCAGGGCGAAGGCGGCCGCGCCCGCCAATGCCGTCCACACCGGATGGACCGCCGACGCCGTGCCGCAGCCGGCGCACCGATGCTTCAGGCGTACCCAACTGGTGATGCCGGACCCGCAGCCGGCGCAGGCGGTGCGGGACGGCTCGCCCCACGGCACGCTGAACCGGTACGCGGGCCAGGCGGTGAGCAGACCGCCGACGCCGCCGGCGAGACCGCTCAGCGCGACCGAGGTGGTGGACACGGCGGCACGATACTGTCTGCGCGACGGCGTGCCTAGTGAGGAGGAGCGGCCGTGAACGGACCGAACCGGCCGCTGATGATCGTGGCGGGGGTACTCGCGGCGCTGGGAGCGGCTGCGCTCACGGTGGTGGCGCTGACGCCGGACGGCCGGCCCACCCCGCCGATCGGCGTCACCGGTACGCATGCCGTCACCGCCGGCGCGGTCGGCGCCCGATTCGCCCGCGCGGGGGACTGCCTCATCAACGACGGCACCGAGGCCGAGCCTGTCCTGCGCCTGGTGAGCTGCGGGGCCGGGGCCTATGCCGTCCTCGCCCGGTTCGAAGGCGTGACCGATGCCGACAAGGTGTGCGCCCAGATCGAGGGCTACGAGTACAACTACTCCTACGACAGCCCGCTCGACACCGAGCTGGACTTCGTCCTCTGCCTCAAGCCGGTCTGACCCCCGAAGCCCGCCTGACCGCCGACGCCCGCCTGACCGCCGCAGCAAGGTCGAGGCCAGGCCGCCGTTAGCCGCGCGCGAATGCCCGAATTGGGGCAAGATAACCCCATGGCACCCGTACGCGGTATCGCCCGAGCCCTGCTGGGCGGAGTCTTCATCTTCTCCGGCGCGAAGGCAGTCCTGCGGCCGGAGCGTCTCGTGCAGCGGGCGCGCCCGGTGACCGATCGGGTGACGCCTCTACTCAACAAGGTCGACGAACGTATCCCCGCCAATGCGGAGACGCTCATCCGGGTCAACGGCGCCGCACAGGTGACCGCCGGCCTCCTGCTGGCCTCGGGCGCCGCCCCACGGCCGGCCGCGGCGCTGCTCGCCGGGACGCTGATCCCGACGACGGTCGCCGGCCATCCGTTCTGGGCGGCCCAGACCAAGGCCCAGTACGACACCGACATCGTGCAGTTCGCCAAGAACCTGGCGATCTTCGGCGGCCTGCTGCTGGCCGCGGTCGACACCGCCGGCTCGCCGAGCGTTGGCTGGCGAGTCCGGCACTATCTGGACAGCCGCAGGTCCGACGACTGAGGGGCCCGACAAGGCCGCCATAACCATCGATGAGTGGCGGGAATCACCTTATCCGGCCAGGCCCCGTTAACCAGCTAGAAATGTCGCTAAACGGCGTGGGATCGGACACAGGCTGATAACGCGGGAGGTACGGGAGTGGCTCGGGGTTTTAGGCTGCTCTACGGACCTGGGAAGAACGTGCCATCACCGGACGGGAGAGCCGCCGCCATGCCTAACGGCCTGCGCGACCGCCTCCGCCTGTTCCAGGGCCACCGGAGCTTGATCCCGGACCGCCGGAACCTTCCGGCGCGACACGTCACGGGGACGCTCGTCCGACTCGGCATCGTCGCCGCCGCCTTCGTCGCGGCCTGGTACGCGGTGCAGGAGTTCGGACGGCCGTATGTGTTCTTCGATCTGAAGATCTATCACGGCGCGGTGGCCTATTGGGCCAACGGCGGAAGCCTGTACGACTACCTCGACCCCGACGTGCCGCTCGGCTTCACGTATCCGCCGTTCGCGGCGCTCGTGATGCTGCCCATGGGCTATCTGCCCATGCTGGACGCGGCGTGGGTCAACGTGGGAGCAAGCCTGCTCGTGCTGACCGCGGTCATGGCCGCGCTGCTGGCCCCGATCGCCGAACGCTGCGGCTGGAAACACCGCTGGTTCGCGGTGGCGCTGGCGGTGCCGATCGCGGCCGCGCTGGAGCCGATGCGGGAGACCTTCGGCTACGGCCAGGTCAACATCCTGCTCTTCGGCCTGATCATGGCCGACCTGGTGGCGCT
Organism: Hamadaea sp. NPDC051192; assembly: GCF_040682475.1. Classification (NCBI taxonomy): domain Bacteria; kingdom Bacillati; phylum Actinomycetota; class Actinomycetes; order Micromonosporales; family Micromonosporaceae; genus Hamadaea; species Hamadaea sp. NPDC051192. The sequence goes on along the minus strand of NZ_JBFBAZ010000017.1, from coordinate 22,463 downwards.
GCGCTGGATCAGCCGGCCGAAGGACACCTCCGGCCGCTCGCCGCTCGTGCAGCGGTTCCTCAGCGGCAAGTGGGCCGGCGTCGGCATCGGCCTGGCCGCCGCGATCAAGCTGACCCCCGCGCTGTTCATCGTCTACCTGCTGATCAGCCGGCAGTGGCGGGCGGCGTGGACGGCGATCGGCACGCTCGTCGGCGTCACCGCCGTCGGCTTCCTGTTCGCCCGCACGGAGTCGGTGGCGTACTGGACGCGGGTGATCTTCGAGACGAACCGGGTCGGTCAGGCCGACCAGACCCCGAACGCGTCGCTGGCCGGCCTGTTGGCCCGGCTCTACGACCAGTTCACCGCGCCGTCGCTGCTGTGGATCACGTTCACGCTGGTCATCCTGGTCGTCGGGCTGTCGCGGGCGACGCACGCCCACGGCGAGGGCGACGAGCTGACCGCGTTCACCCTGATCGGCCTGACCGCCAACGTGGTCAGCCCGATCTCCTGGACCCACCACCTGGTCTTCGTGATCCCGGCGATCATCGTCCTCGGCGACGCCGCGTTGCGCCGTCGAGCCGCGAGCCGGGGAATGAAACGCCGCAACGGGTTCGCGCCGTCCGGCCTGGCCGCGACGCGGCTCCGGGAACCGATCTGGTTCCCGACCATGGTCGGCTTCCGGCACGCGGCCGCGGCGATCGGGCTCTACGTGCTCTTCCTGGTCTCGCCGATCTGGCCCTACGAGCACCAGCTCCCGGCCGTCTCGCACTACGCCGACGGGCTGATCGGCGTACTGGCCGAGAACTCGTTCGCCATCGCGCTGATCGTGCTGGTCGCGGCGCTGCCGTGGCGGCCCGGCGCGGAGCCGGTCTACCCAGGCGAAGCACTCGCGGTACCGGCGGCCCGCCGGCCGGTCACGACCGCGACTCGTCCGGCTCAGGTCGAAGGGATACGCCAGGAGCCCGTTTCGGCGCATGTCGACGACCACGCCTGAGATCCGTCAGACGTGGCCCGATAGGCTCGGAACGTGGACAGCCAGCCGCAGTTGACGCACGTGGACGCCGCCGGGTCGGCGCGCATGGTCGACGTCTCCGCCAAGGAGATCTCGGTCCGGAGCGCCACCGCGGCGGGCCACGTGCGGACCACCCCGGAAGTGCTGGCCCTGCTGAGCCAGGGCGGGCTGCCGAAGGGTGACGCGCTCGGGGTGGCCCGGCTGGCCGGGATCATGGCCGCGAAGCGTACGCCTGACCTGGTCCCGTTGTGCCACCCGATCGCGATCCACGGCGTCGCCGTCGAGGTGACCCCGGCGGACGACCGCGTCGAGATCAGCGCGACCGTACGCACGGCCGATCGGACCGGCGTCGAAATGGAGGCGTTGACCTGTGTCGCCGTCGCCGGACTGGCGCTGATCGACATGATCAAGGCGGTTGATCCCGGCGCGAGCATCGAGAACGTCCGCGTCCTGCGCAAGGAGGGCGGCAAGACCGGGCTCTGGAGCCGGGAGCGACCGCTGGCCGGGGTGGCCGTGACCGTCGTCGTCGCCTCCACGCGCGCCGCCACCGGGGTGTACGCCGACCGCAGCGGCCCGATCCTCACCGACGGACTGCGTGAGCTGGGCGCGGAGGTGTCCGATCCGGTCGTCGTGGCCGATGGCGAGCCGCTGCGTGCCGCACTCGTCGAAGCCCTCGCGGCCCGACCGGAGGTGATCGTGACGAGCGGCGGCACCGGCATCTCGCCCACCGATCGCACCCCCGAGATCACCCGCGAGCTGATCGACCGGGAGATCCCCGGGCTGGCCCAAGCCGTCCGGGCCAATCCGGCCGTGCCGACAGCCGCCCTGTCGCGGGGGATCGCCGGCGTCGCCGGTCAGACCCTCGTCGTGAACCTGCCCGGCTCCACCGGCGGGGCCAAGGACGGCCTCGCGGTGCTCGGCCGGGTGCTGCGCCACGCCGTCGACCAGATCCAGGGAGGTGACCACGGGTGACCGCACTTCCCGTCGACTGGGCATCCGCCCGGCGTACCGTCTATGCCCGCGCCGCCGCCCGGTCGGCCGCCGTCGCCGAGGTCGGCCTGGCCGACGCCGACGGACTGACGCTGGCCGAGCCGCTCGTCGCGCGTACCCCTTTGCCGGCCTTCACCACCGCGAGCGTCGACGGGTGGGTGCTGCGCGGCGACGGGCCCTGGCGGGTAGCCGGCCGCGTACTCGCCGGCCAGCGCGCCCCGGAACTGGCCGTGGACGGCACCGCGATGGAGATCGCGACCGGCGCGATGGTGCCGGTCGGCGCGACCACGATCCTGCGCCTGGAGCACGGCGAGCTGCGCGACGACGTGGTGAGCGGGACCCCGAAGGCCGAGCCGGAGTGGCGCGTACCGGGGGAGGAGTGCGCGCAGGGCGACGAGCTGCTGCCCGCCGGTACGCCGATCACCCCGGGCGTGGTCGGGCTGGCAGCCAGCTGCGGCTACGACACGCTGCTGGCCCGGCGGGCGCCGCGCGCGGCGTTGCTCGTGTTCGGCGATGAACTGCTCGACGCCGGTCTGCCCGGCGACGGCCGCGTACGCGACGCGCTGGGCCCCTCGCTGCCCGCCGCGCTGCGGCGGCTCGGCGCCCACATCGACGGGTTCACCCGCGTGCCTGACACGTTGGAGGCGCATGTGGACGGTCTGCGCCGTGCGGCCGACGCCGGCAACGACCTGATCTGCACGACCGGCGGGACGATGCACGGCCCAGTCGACTACCTGCACGGCGCGCTGCGCGAGCTGGGCGCCGAGTACGCCGTGAACACCGTCGCGGTCCGCCCCGGCTTCCCGATGCTGATCGCGCAGCTGCCCGGCGGCCAGTTCGTCGCCGGCCTGCCCGGGAATCCGCAGTCGGCCCTGGTGGCGTTGGTGTCGCTGGTCGTGCCCCTGCTCGCCGGGCTGACCGGGCGGCCGTTCCCGACCCCGGCCCAGGCGGTGCTCGCCGAGGGCATCCCGGGGCGGGGTGACTTCACCCACCTCGCCCTGGTACGCCAGGACCATCCGGGCGGACCGGCGCATCCGGTGTCTCATGTGGGCTCGGCGATGCTCCGCGGGTTGGCACAGTCCGCGGGTTTCGCCGTCGTGCCGCCCGGGGAAACCGGCCACCGTGGCGACCAGGTCGAGCTGGTGGAGTTGCCGTGATCAGGCTCATCGCCGTGAGCGACAGCCCGTTGAGCATCGCCGAGCACGAGGCGGCGGTCGCCGATCCGCGGGCGGGCGCTGTCGTGTCCTTCGTCGGCGTCGTCCGCGATCACGACGATGGCAGGGCCGTGGTTCGACTCGATTACGAGGGCCATCCGTCCGCTGAGGACGTGCTGCGCGAGGTGGCCGCGGAGATCGCCGCGGACCCCGATGTCATCGCCGTCGCGGTGTCCCATCGGGTCGGTCCGCTGGAGATCGGGGACGTGGCTCTGGCCGCCGCCGTGTCCACCGCGCATCGGGCGGCCGCCTTCGCGGCGTGTGCCCGCCTGGTGGACCGGGTCAAGGAGAAGCTTCCTATCTGGAAGCACCAGGTCTTCCTCGACGGTTCGGACGAGTGGGTCAACTGTCCGTAGGTCAACCGTCGGGTCACTACTCTGCGTCATTAAGGTCGAGCGTGTTGAGCGTACCGAGGTGCGCGTTGCACGATGAAAGATGCACAGCGCGTGATGATCGACTCACATATGGTGATATTTCGGACTATCCCTGTCTAATTTGGCCTTCACCCCTTTTCCCGAGAACTGCCGGAGAATACAGTCGCTTCAACAGCAAGACAAGAGCGACGCGAAGTAGCAGTTACTCATAGCGGAGGTGAACCCGATGTTCCGGACCAAGAAGAACATGCGCGGCTTCGACTGGGGCTGATCCCTGGTTTTCAGTACGCTGGCCTCACCCTTCCGCATCCGGATTCGGAGACCAGCGTGACGCCCACCCCGACTCGTGAGACCGACTGGCGGCTTAGGCCGATCGTCGGTCTCCTGTCGTTTCTGGCGGCAATCAGCGTCTTCACCGCGGCGCTGCACCTCAGCCCGGTCACCCCGTCCGCCTGGCTGACCCTGGTGACCCTGATCGTCCTTATCGGACTGTCGAACCTGCTGACGCTGCGCATTCGCTCCAACTTCTTCGTCCACTGGACCGACGCCGCGACCCTGGTGGCCGCCGTCGCCCTCCCGGTTCCCTGGCTCGTCGTCCTGGTGGCCGGAACAGTGACGCTGGCGAAGATCATTCAGCGCCGGGAGCCGATCAAGGCGATCTTCGCCGTGGCCAAGGAGACGTTGGTGGCCACGACGGCCGGCCTGATCCTCTCCTCGGCCGACATCGAGACGCTCACCACCACGAGCCAGCTCGGCAACTTCCCGCCGATCCAGACGGTGGCGCTGGCCTTCCTGGCGATGATCGTGATCGACGACCTGGTGTCGGTGCCGGTCATCGCCATCTCCATGGGGACGCCGGTGCTCAAGATGTACCGGGAGAGCCTCAGGCGGCACCTGTCGCTGTCCGTCGTCCGGTTCGTCATCGCCCTCGCCGCGCTCGTCCTGCTGCTCTGGGACTCGCGGCTGCTCATCGCCATCCCGCCGCTCGTGCTCAGCCTGCACGTCATGCACATGAACCGGCTGCGTCAGGAGGCCGAGCGGGAGGCCTGGCAGCGGCTGGCCCGCGCGACCGACGCGCTGAACGAGGTCGACCTCGACAAGGTTCTGCACGCCGCCATCGACACCGGGGTGAACATGTTCGGCGCGGCCTGGGTCGAAGTGGACTTCCGGGCGCCCGCCGAGCCGGGGCAGTCGGCCGGCGTACGGCACATCTTCGGGGACCGGTCCGGCCTGCTCACACAGCGGCCCGACCTCGAGGACTCGGAAGGCGAGCCGACCGTGGTGGCGCTGGAGGGTCAGCGAGACACCGAGGACGTGGGCGAGCTCCGGCTGTACTTCGACCGCCCGACCATCCTCCCCGAACGCGAGGGCTTCCTGCTGCGTACGTTCGCCGCGGCGCTCGCCACCGCGATCCGCAACGCTTCGGCGTACGGGCTGCTCATCAACGTGGCCGACCAGCACGCGCACGAGGCTCAGCACGACCCGCTGACCGGGCTGGCCAACCGCCGATGCCTGGTGGATGAGGGCAAAGCAGCCCTGGAACACCGCCCCACCACGGGGGCGATCGCGCTGCTGACCCTGGACATGGTGCAGTTCAAGGAGATCAACGACGGCCTGGGCTACAAGGCCGGCGACGATGTCCTGGTCGAGATCGGCCGCCGGATGCTGGCCACGGCGGGCACGGACGCCACGGTGGCCCGGCAGGACGGCGACGAGTTCGCGGTGCTCTTCACCGCGTTGCCCACCCCGGCGCTCGCGATGCACCGATCACGGGACATCCTGCAGAAGGTCGCCGAGGAGTACGAAGTGGACGGCGTACCGATCACGCTGGTCCCCCGGGCCGGGCTCGCGGTCGCCCCCGCCGACGGCGACATGACCGAGTTGCTGCGCCGAGCCAGCCTGGCCCTCACCGAGGCCAAGCGCACCGGCCAGCGCATCGTGCCGTACTCGCGCAGCCTCGACATCACCGACCTGGACCGGCTGGAACTCGGCGGCCAGATCTCCCGCGCCGTCGCCGCCAGCGAGTTCACCCTGGAGTTCCAGCCCATCGTCGACCTCGCGACCGGTGAGATCGTCTCGGCCGAGGCGCTGGCCCGGTGGCACCACCCCGACCGGGGCAACCTCGATCCCCGCCGGTTCCTCGACGCCGTGGAGCGGTCCGGGCAGCTGACCGCGTTCACCGAGGCCATCCTCGACCAGGCCCTGCAAGCGGCCGGAACCTGGGCCGCCGCCGGCCATCCGATCCCCGTCGCGGTCAACATCTCCCCGCGCAGCCTGCTCGACCGCCGGTTCCCCGCCCTGGTGGAGCAATTGCTCGATGAGCGTGGGATGAAGTCGGAATCGCTGGTGCTGGAACTGACCGAATCGCTCACGCTCTCCTCGATGGAGATCGTCGACCAGGTGCTCGCCGGGCTCGGCCGGCTCGGCGTCGCCATCGCGCTGGACGACTTCGGCACGGGGTTCTCCTCACTGAGCGCGCTGGCTCGCGTACCGGTGCGGGAGCTCAAGATCGACCGCAGCTTCGTCACCGACATGGACGCCTCGGCCGAGGCGATGGCGGTGGTCCGGTCGACCATCGAACTCGGCCGCGCGCTCGGGCTGGCCGTGGTCGCCGAGGGCATCGAACGGGTCGACCAGCGGCAGACGCTCTGGAACCTCGGCTGCGGCCTCGGCCAGGGGCATCTGTTCGCGCGACCGTTGTCGCAGCAGCGTTTCCTCGCCTCGCTGGGCAAGGGAGCCTTCGGCGACATGATCGAAGGCCGCCCGGCCCCGGTCGTCCGGCTCCCTCGGCCGGGTGACCATTTCGGGCTGCGACGGCGGCCTCGGTCGAGCAACGAGTAGGCGAGTTTACCGGTCCGAAGTCCGAGATGTACTAAGTCGGCGATTCGCCCGAATTCGAGTGATTTTCCGGTCAAACTTCGGATGTGTTCGTTCGGCGGATCAGCATCCGCGTGCTCAGCATCGGGCGCCCCGTCGACGTGGCGGCGTACGCGCTCGCCGCGCTCTTCTGCGCGTACACGTGGCATTGGTCGGCCCTGGCCCCACACCGGGCGTGGGCGGCCGTCGCGATCTGGGGCTACCTAGCCGCCGCGAGCATCGCTCTCCTCCTGCGCGGCCGGCTCGCCCGGACCTGGCTGGCCGCGGCGGCCTGGGCCGCGACCGCCTTGCTCCCGCTGATCCTCCAAGCCCGCGAGCGGGCCGCCGGACGGCTGGACCGAGCCCAGGAAGAAGTCCTGGTCATCGAGGCCGCCGGAGCCCGGATGCTCCACACTGGAACGCCCTACCTCGACCGCGACGCGATCGCCGCCGTCCCAAGCCCGCTGCGGCTGCTCGACTACCTGCCCTACCAGCCCGGCATGGCGATCGCCGGACTGCCCCGCGCCCTCGGCGGCATCGCCTGGTGGACCGACGCCCGGATCATCATGGCCCTGCTCAGCAGCGCGGCCGTGGTAGCCGCCTGGCTGCTGCTCGACCGGGCGGGCATCACCCGCTTCGGATCGGAGGCCCCCCTGCGGGCGCTGCAAGCGGTCACGATCCTTCCGCTCGCCACGCTCACCCTGGCCACCGGCGGAGACGACGTCCCCGTCCTCGCCCTGTCACTGCTCGCCTGCGCGCTGGCTTCCCGCAACCGCTGGACCGCCGCCGGACTGGCGATCGGCTGCGCGGGCGCCCTCAAACTCACCGCCTGGCCGGTCGCCATCGTCCTCGGCCTCGTCGCCCTGGTCCGCCATCGCCGATCCCTCGCCCGGTACGCACTCGGCGCGGCCGGCATACCGGTGCTGGTCCTGGTGCCCACCGTGCTCATCAACGGCCGCGCCGTCGTGGAGAACGTCATCCGATTCCCGCTCGGCCACGGCCTGGTACGCAGCCCGGCAGCCTCCCCGCTACCCGGTCACCTGCTGACGGCGTACCTGCCGGACGGACGCCAGATCGCCGTCGGACTGCTCCTCGGCGTGGCCGCCGTGATCGCGATCTCGCTGATCCGGCAGCCCCCGGTCAGCGTCCCGAGAGCAGCGCTCATCAGCGCGACCGGACTCCTGCTGGCGATCCTGCTGCTCCCGGCGACCCGATTCGGCTACCTGCTCTATCCGGTGGCTCTAGCGGCCTGGGCGCCGGTGCTCAGCTCACCGCCATATCGACGAAGCGCGACATATGCAGCTGCGCCGCGACCGTGACGGTGTCGGTCGGACCATTACGGTGCTTGGCCACGATGAAGTCAGCCTCACCCGCGCGCGGCGATTCCTTGTCGTAGTAGTCGTCACGATGCAACAGGATGACGACGTCGGCGTCCTGCTCGATCGAGCCGGACTCACGCAGGTCGGACAACTGCGGCCGCTTGTCGGTCCGCTGCTCGGGACCACGGTTCAGCTGACTGACCGCGATCACCGGGCACTCGACCTCCTTGGCCAGCAGCTTCAAGCCTCGCGAAAGGTCGGCGACCTCCTGCTGACGGCTCTCGACCCGCTTCGGTGACGTCATCAGCTGGAGATAGTCGACCACGATCAACTTCAGATCGTTCCGCTGCTTGAGCCGCCGCGCCTTCGCCCGGATCTCCATCAGGTTCATGTTGGGCGTGTCGTCGACGAAGATCGGCGCCTCGCTGATCTCACCCATGCGCCGCGCCAGCTTCGTCCAGTCGTCGTCGGACAACTGCCCGGACCGCAGGACATGCATCGGTACGCGCGCCTCGGCGCTGAGCAGACGGGTGACGATCTCGACCTTGGACATTTCCAGGGAGAAGATGGCGCTGGCCATGTTGTGCCGGATGGCGGCGTTGCGAGCGAAGTCCATTCCCGCAGTCGACTTGCCCAAGCCGGGCCGTCCGGCCACGATGATCAACTGGCCGGCGTGGAGTCCGTTGAGCAGCCGGTCCAGGTCGGAGAAGCCGGTCGGCACACCCGACATGACGCCGCCCTGGGCGCCGACCGCCTCGATCTCGTCGAGCGTGGGCTGCAGCAGGTCGCCGAGGATGGAGAAGTCTTCGCTTACGCGCCGTTCGGTGACGTCGTAGATGGCCTGCTGGGCCAGGTCGACGATGTCGTCGACGTCGCGCCCGCCGCCGCCGTTGGTGCCGTAGCCGAGCTGCACGATCTTGGTGCCCGCCTCCACCAGCCGCCGGAGGATGGCGCGCTCGCTGACGATGCGGGCGTAGTACGCGGCGTTGGCCGCGGTAGGCACCGAGTTGAGCAGGGTGTGCAGGTAGGGCGCGCCGCCGACGCGGCTCAGCTCGCCCGCGCCGTCGAGGGCGGCCGCGACCGTGACGGCGTCGGCGGGTTCGCCTCGGCCGAACAGGTCGACGACGGCTTCGAAGATGGTGGCGTGGGCCGGCCGGTAGAAGTCACTCGACCGGAGGATCTCGACGACGTCGGCGATGGCGTCCTTGCTGAGGAGCATGCCGCCGATGACGCTCTGCTCCGCCGCGACGTCTTGTGGGGGAGTCCGTTCGTAGGCGGGGGGACCGTCGGCCGACGGTTGCCCGGAGACCGGGAACCGCGCCTGGTCGCGCACCTCGCCGACGGACACCGCACCCCACCCCAAGCACGCTCGATCGTCCCCACCGAACCCCAGGGATACCACCGGGGTCCGACAACTGTGCCGGACGGTTCCAGGGTGATATCGAGGCCGGAGGCTTGACGTTACGAAGCCTGGCCCGGATTCTCAAACACCCCGGTGGACAGACCTGCGGACAACCTGTGGACAACTTGCCTCTGCCTGTGGGTAACCGTGTGCACAGCCTGTGGATAACACGCGGACTGTTGTCCACAGACTTGCTCTGAGCTGCGCAGACGTAAATCACAGGCTGTGCGCGAAAGAAATTTCGTTCGGCGTGTCGATCTTGGCGGGCCGGGTCCGCTGTGGACGTCGGAGACGGCCTGCCGGTTCCCGCCCGCCGGTCACGGGCTCAGCTCGAATCGGTCACCAAGGTTCACGGTCCGATTTCGGTCAGGCAACGGTGGGAGCGCACCTGTCGCTGGGCCGGTCGGATCGGCAACTGAATGTTCTAGGTCAGGAGAAATCATGACGAAGCTCATGACCCGATCGGCCGGAGCGGCCTTCCTGGTGGTGCTGCTGGCGCTCGCCGGGTGCAGTGCCAGTGACAAGAGCAGCTCGTCGGACCAGCCGCAGATCGGTGGCGGTCAGGGGCCCGGGGTGTCCATCCCCGGCGGCGAGACGTCCGTGGACGAGCAGGCTCAGTCGACCTTCGCGCTCGACGTCGACACCGCCTCGTACGCGTACTCGGTGCGCCAGTTGCAGGACGGGCGCTGGCCGGACCGGTCGACGGTGCGGCCGGAGGAGTTCGTCAACTCGTTCGACATGGACTACGGGCAGCCGAAGGGCGACGGGTTCGCGTTGCATGTCGACGGTGCGGGGATGCCGTCCACCCACCGATCGCAGTACAGCGACCGGCTCCGGCTCCTGCGGGTCGGGCTGCAGACGCGGGCGGACGATTCGGAGACGCGGCCGGACGTGGCGCTGACCTTCGTGATCGACGTCTCGGGTTCGATGGCCGACACCGATCGGCTCGATCTGGTGCAGGACGCGTTGCACTATCTCGTACGCCAACTGCGCCGGACCGACTCGGTCGCGCTGGTGACGTTCAACGAGCGGGCGAAGATCGTGCTGCCGATGACCCGGCTGTCGCAGGTGGAGGATCTCGATCGGGCGATCGACTCGCTCGCCGCCGGTGGCTCCACCAACTTGGAGTCCGGGCTGGTCACGGGGTACCAGGTGGCTCGGGACGGGTTCCGTCAGGGCTCCTCCAACCGAGTGATCCTGCTGTCCGACGGGCTGGCCAACGTGGGCAACACCGAGTCGTCGCCGATCCTGCGCCGGGTGAAGGCCGAGGCGGACAAGGAGATCTCGCTGCTCGGCGTCGGCGTGGGCAGCAGCTACGGCGACGAGCTGATGGAGAAGCTGGCCGACCAGGGTGACGGGTTCGCCGTCTACGTGGCCGATCGCGAGCAGGCTCGGGATGTCTTCGTGCACCGGCTGCCGACGAACCTGTCGGTCCGTGCACTGGATGCCAAGGCGCAGGTGACCTTCGACGAGTCGGTCGTCGAGGCGTACCGGCTCGTGGGGTATGACGATCGGCTGCTGAGCGCTTCCGCCTTCCGCGACGATCGCGTCGACGGCGGCGAGGTCGGGCCCGGCCACGCTGTCACGGCGCTCTACATCGTGCGGCTGCGGCCGGAGGTCCGGTCGTCGGCCAAGGTCGCCGACGTCCGCGTACGCTGGCAGGACCCCACGTCGCGGGCGGCCTCCGAGGCGTACGAGTCGGTGGTGGTGAACGATCTCGCGGGCGGTTTCCGGTCGGCGGATCCGCACCTGCGCCTGGCCTATGCCGCGGCCTTCTTCGCCGAGGCGCTCAAGTCCTCGACGTACGCCGCCGAGGTGCAGCTGGACCAGCTGGGGCAGATCGCGGCCGACGCCGGGGAGCAGTTGCGCGACCCTAAGGTCGCCGAGCTGACGCAGGCCATCCGGGCGGCGGGCCGGCTGCGCGGCTGACCGTACGCGAAAGGGCCGGCGCGAAGCTCGCGCCGGCCCTTTCGGGTGCCTTACTTGGCGGCCGGAACCACGTTCACGGAGAACTTGGCGACGACCTCGGGGTGCAGCTTGACCTGCACGTTGTACGCCCCGAGCGACTTGATGACGCTCGGCAGCTCCACCCGGCGGCGGTCGAGGCTGGGGCCGCCCGCGGCCTTGACCGCGACGACGACCTCACCAGCGGTGACCGAGCCGAACAGGCGGCCGCCGTCGCCGGCGCGCGCGCCGAGCTTGACGGACAGCCCTTCGAGCTGGGCCTTGATCTCCTTGGCGTGGTCCAGGTCCCGGATCTCCCGGGCGTCCCGCGCCCGCTTGATCGTCGCGACCTGCTTCTCGGCGCCCTTGGTGTGCGAGATCGCGAGGCCCTGCGGGAGCAGGTAGTTACGGCCGTAGCCGTCCTTGACCTCGACGATGTCGCCCGGCGTGCCGAGACCCGGCACCTCCTGAGTCAGAATGATCTTCATAGGAGTGCCTCCTCTCAGCGTCCGGTGCTCGTGTACGGCAGGAGCGCCATCTCACGGGCGTTCTTGACCGCACGGGCGATCTGACGCTGCTGCTGGGTGGTCACACCCGTCACCCGGCGGGCGCGGATCTTGCCGCGGTCCGAGATGAACTTGCGCAGCAGCGCGGTGTCCTTGTAGTCGATGTAGGTGATCCCCTCCTTCTCGAGCGGGTTCACCTTCTTCTTCGGCTTGCGAAGAGCGGCAGCCTTAGCCATTGCTCAGTGCTCCAGTGATCTTTAGAAAGGTGGCTCGTCGTCGAAGTTGCCACCCGAACCGCCGCCTGCGGGAGCAGCCGTGGCCCACGGGTCGTCGGCGAAACCGCCGCCGCCACCGCTGTTGCCACCGCCGCCGCCACCGCCGAAGCCGCCACCACCGCCGCCACCGTTGGACCGCGACATCTTCTGGACCTTCGCCGTCGCGTAGCGCAGCGAAGGACCGATCTCGTCGACTTCCAGTTCGATGACGGTGCGCTTCTCGCCCTCACGCGTCTCGTACGACCGCTGACGCAGCCGGCCGGACACGATGACGCGGCTGCCCCGCTGCAGCGACTCGGCGACGTTCTCCGCCACCTGCCGCCACACCGAGCAGTTCAGGAACAGCGGCTCGCCGTCCTTCCACTCGCCGGAAGCCCGGTCGAGCGTCCGCGGCGTCGAGGCGACGCTGAACTTGGCGACCGCAGCGCCAGACGGGGTGAAGCGCAACTCTGGGTCATTGGTGAGGTTACCGATGACCGTGATGGTGGTTTCTCCAGCCATGACCTACTCCTCAGGCATTCGCTAGTTCTGACGCACAGGTTGTCACAGCCGTACGACAGCTGCGCGAAAGCGGGTCGGGCGTGCCTTGTGCTCGCGCGTCAGCGAACTTCCGGCCGGATGACCTTGGTACGCAGCACGGACTCGTTGAGTCGCAGCTGACGGTCCAGTTCGGCCACGGCCGCAGGCTCAGCCTGCAGGTCGATGACGGCGTAGATGCCTTCGGCCTTCTTGTTGATCTCGAACGACAGGCGCCGGCGGCCCCAGACGTCGAGCTTCTCCACCGAACCACCCGACGTCCGGATCACGTTGAGGTACGTGTCGAGCGACGGGGCGACGGTGCGCTCCTCGAGAGACGGGTCGAGGATCACCATGATCTCGTAATGACGCAAGACGTGCTCACCTCCTCTGGGCTAGCGGCCACGGTCCTTCCGTGACAGGAGGTCGTGCGTCGTTCAGACGGACGCCGTGGATGCCTTCACCCACGGCGAGACCCGCAAGAACCTGACCAGGATACCGGGTAGGGGCATCAGGGCCAAAAAGAGCCGCGAGGCGCACTCTCATCCAGTTCTGCTGGGTGGGACCTGGGGAGGAACGACCACACCGACGAGGTTGGATGAAAGGCGCCTCGCGGAGCCTGTTATAACCACATCATACGCCGTGGTTTGCGTCTTAGGCGAACTCAGTCCGAGTTGCGCGCTGGCTAACAATAGCGCGGATTGCCCCAACCGTTACGCCTACGACACACACTGTAGCAATAATGGCGAGAAGTCCGATTGGTCCCTTGTCCCTCGGCGTGTCGTTCGCGAGATCGGTCATCCCGATCACCGACTCGCCGCTGGGCGTGACCACGGTCGAACCTGGTTCCAAGCTATCTCCGGCGGCCGCGACGCTGCCACTCGGATCCGGCTCCAACGGGAACAACGGTGCTTCCTCGGACGAGGATGCGCTCGCCGAGGGGACAGGAGTCCCCGAGGGTTTCGGCTTCGGCGTACGCGTCTTGACGACCCGGGGCGCCCCGGTGGAGTTGCCGCTGGAACTCGGCGACGACGCGTTGACGTTCACCGTGACGGGTTCGTATGACCCGTTACCACCCAGATTGAGCAGGCAGTCGGGGACCATCGCGATGGCCACCGGCCCCTTGTGGAACTGAACCTCGACGGCTTGGCCGTCGCTGATCGGGCCGCCGTTCTCCCCGTCGATCTGCAGGGTGGCGCCCTGTCCGAGGTTGTTGACGAAGACGACCTTCTGCTCGGACTTGATCGTCACGGCGGGGCGGTCCGGTTTCGAACCGCACAACAGCAGGCCGAGCCCGCCCCCGTCGAATTCGACCTGCGTACCGGCCTCAGGCTCGGCGAATGCGGGCTGGGCGGCCAGCGGCACTCCCAGCAACGCACCGAGACCGACTCCGGCCAGCGCCCGGCAAACGGACATCTTCATACGAACTCCCAGACGGTGTGCCCCCGCGGGGGTGCGACGGGCGGACGGCGCCCCTTCGAGGGCGGTCGACGGACAGTTACCCGGTCACATGGACTTCGGAGGAATCCGGTGGGTCCAACGGATGAGTGCAAGGACGGTGACGCGTGCATGTCCGGTCTTCGTCAGGCCGAGGGACTACGCTCTCCGGCATGCGTATCGGTGCCCATGTCGATCCCGGCGACCCGTTGGCCGAGGCGCACGCCCGCGACGCCGCGGTCGTGCAGTTCTTCCTGGCCGACCCGCAGGGCTGGAAGGATCCGGCGCCACGCGCCGACGCCGAGCAGATCAAAGCCTCGGACGTGCAGGTGTTCGTCCACGCGCCGTATGTCATCAATGTCGCCACGACGAACAACCGCATCCGCATCCCCAGCCGCAAGCTCCTCCTGAGCCACGCGAACGCGGCGGCCACGGTGGGCGCCAGCGGGCTGATCGTCCATGGTGGACACATGCTCAAGGATGATGATCTGTCGACCGGCTTCGACAACTGGCGCAAGACCTTCGCGTACGCGGCGGAACAGGGCGGTTTCGCCACCCAGGTGCTCATCGAGAACACCGCCAGCGGAGACAAGGCCTGCGCCCGGCGGTTCGACGCGCTCGCCCGGCTCTGGGACGCCGTCGGCGAGTTCGGCGTCGGGTTCTGCCTGGACACCTGCCACGCCCACGCCGGCGGCGAGGATCTGATCGACGTCGTGGACCGGGTGATGGCCATCACCGGCCGGATCGACCTCATCCACGCCAACGGCTCCCGGGACGGATTCGACTCCGGTCGCGACCGCCACGACAACCTCCAGTCCGGGATGATCGATCCGAAACTCGTCGTGGCGGCCATCCGGGCGAGCGGGGCGCCCGCGGTGGTGGAGACGCCGGGCGGGGCCGAGGGCCAGTCCGCCGACATCGCGTACTTGCGGTCCGAGCTGGCCGACTAGGGAACGGTGCTACGAGGATGACGGAGCCGACCACGATGAGTGACCAGCCCGCCGACGACGCCCCGGCAACGACGGCGTCCGACCGACCAGCGGACGAGACACCCGACAAGCCCGCGGAGGACGCGCCGACCGAGGCGTCGCCGAAAGACGACACGGCCGACCCGTTCGGGAAGTTCGCCCCCGAAGCGGTCCGGCAGCCCGGCCGGCTGCGCCGGATGGCCGGCGGCCTCGGCCGGACGCTGATCCACGAATGGTCCCTGGCCGCGTTCTCGGCGCTGGTCATCGCGGCCGCCATGACCTGGCCGGCCCTGGAGTACCCGCTCTACACGATCCCGAAGGACATCTGGGACCCCACGCTCCAGGCCTGGCAGATGGCCTGGGCCGGGCACGCGGTCGCCACCAACCCGCTCGGCATCTGGGACTCCAACTCCTTCTACCCCGAGGCCTACAGCTACGCGTTCTCCGACACGCTCCTCGGCTACTTCCCGACCGGGCTCATCGGCACCGGACCGGGCGCGGCGCTGCTCCGCTACAACATCGTCTTCGTGCTCGCCTTCGCGCTCGCGTTCTTCGGCGCGTACGCCCTGGCGCGGCAGCTCGGGTCCCGCATCCCGGGTGCGGCCGTGGCCGGCGCCGCGTTCGCGTACGCGCCGTGGCGCTGGGAGCAGGCCGGTCACCTGCACGTCCTGTCCTCCGGCGGCATCGTGCTCTGCCTGGCCATGCTGGCGCGCGGCCACGGCTATTCGTTCCGCCACGGCTACCGGCCGGAATTGCGGCGCCCCGGCTGGGCGCTGACGGGCTGGCTCGTCGGCGCTTGGCAGATCAGCCTCGGGTTCGGCATCGGCCTGCCGTTCGCCTACGTGCTCGCCGGCATCGCGGTCGTCAGCGTCATCGCGTACGTGTCGGCGCGGCTGTTCTTCTGGAGCGAGCCCAAGCCGTTCGGCTGGAAGCTGCTGGGCGCGGACACCCTCGGCGGGCTCGTCTTCGCCGCGGTCGGCGTGCTGATGGCGATTCCCTACTTCAAGGTGCTCGACCTCCACCCGTACGCCGAGCGCTCGATCGAGGAGGTCAACTGGTACTCGCCGCCGATCATCGGGTTCTTCACCGCCCCGGAGACGGACGTGGTGTGGGGCGACGCCCACTCGGTGGCCCGGCAGACGATGTTCGGCCAGTGGGGGAGCGGTGAGAAGACGCTGCTGATCGGATTCGCCGTGTACGGCTTGGCGGCGGCGGGCCTGATCTACTCGACCTGGCGCTGGTGGCAGCGGATTCTGCTCGCCCTGGGCGTGGTCGTCAGCGGCGGGCTGGCCATGGGCACCCAGTTCCTCGACGGCAAGGTCTACGAGGTCCTTTACGACCACCTGCCCGGGTGGAGCGCCATCCGGACGCCGGGCCGCCTCGTCATCTGGACGACGTTGTTCATCGGACTGCTGGCGGCCGGCGCGATCAGCGCCTTCGGCGACCGCGCCCGGGATCTGACCCGCGAGCGGGTGCCGGCCCGGCCGCACGTCGCCCTGACGCTGGCGATGTTCCTGCCGGTGCTCCTCGTCCTCGCCGAAGGCATGCAGCGGATGGACTTCCCGACCGTGCCCCAGCGGCCGGCCGCGATGGCGAACCTGACCGGCCCGGCCATGATCCTGCCCAGCAACCAGCTCAACGACGAGAACGTGATGCTCTGGTCGACCGACGGCTTCGTACAGATGGTCAACGGCGGCAGCGGTTTCACGCCGCGGTCGCAGGACGAGATCCGCAAGCTCATGGAGAACTTCCCGGACCAGGCCAGCGTCGAGAAGCTGCGGTCGATCGGCGTACGGGACGTGCTGGTCCTCAAGCACCCGAGCTACGGCGACGTCCCGCCCAACGCGCTGACCGCCGACGGGCAGCAGTTCGGGATGACCCGCGAGGACTTCGACGACGGCGTCATCTTCCACCTGAACCAGTGAGTGTTCGGGGGCGAGGGTTTCGCACCCTCGCCCCCGAGTCTCAGCCGCGACCGCGACGAGTGGGTTCGGTCGACGGGCAGAAGAAGATCCACTTGCACTTGCGCGGTTCCCGCAAGCCGGGCTCCTGCTTGGTCGGGTCGCCCACGCCGGCCTTGTCGGCGAAGCGCTGCTCGCTCATTCCCTTGCTGGCGGCGTTCATGAACTTCTCCCAGATGTTCCCGGGCAGTCCCGCGCCGCTGACGTCCTTGCCGGTCTTCTCGTAGACCGCCTGTTCCTTGCCGACGTTGCCGACCCAGACGGCCGCGGCGATCTGCTTGGTCGAGCCGACGAACCAGGCATGGCAGTTGTGCTTGGTCTGCTGGCACTGCCACGTGCCGGTCTTGCCGGTGACCGGGCGGCTGCCGCTGAGCGTGTGCCCGCCCGCGCCCGGGATCTTCTGCAGGACGTAGTTCACGTCGTCGGCGATGCCCTGGTCGATCGTCTGCTTTGGGCTGAGCTTCTCCCCGTTGACCGGGGTGAACTTGTCGGTGCCCGCGATCGGCCGCTCGACCTTCAGGACGAAGTGCGGCTTGTTGTACAGGCCGCGGTTGGCGAAGGTCGCGACGCCGCTGGCGTGGTCGATCACCGTGATCGGGTATTGCCCGAACCCGGCGTGGTAGTAGAACGGCGCGTTGTCGGTCTGCTTGAAGGTCTTGCTGGTCAGGTCGTACGCCTTGCCGTCGCCGGTGTTCCACATGGTGGTGATGCCGGCCGACTTGGCCATCGCGACGACCTTGTCCACGCCCATCAGCTTGGTGACCTTGTAGAACGGCACGTTGTACGAGTGCACCGTGGCCCATTCGAGGGTGCAGTAGTTCCCGCAGGACTCGTCGACGTCCCGGCCGGCGTTCTCGATCTCGAAGTCGCCGTCCTTGAAGGCGGCGGGGTCGAAGTGCGAGTCGAGCGAGTAGCCGTCCTTGAGCGCGGCCGCCAAGGTGTACATCTTGAACGACGAACCGGCCGGATGGCCGCCCGTGAGCTGGCCGTTCTCGAAGTTCTTGCCGGCGTAGTCGTGGCCGGTCGCGTCGTCGCCGCCGTAGTACGCCAGCACCCGGCCCGTCTTGGGTTCGATGGCCACGATCGCCGCCATCACGTTGGCCTTCTGACCGGTCATGAGCGATCCAGGCGCTCCGCGCCGCGCCGCACTCTCGGCGGCCGCCTGTGCCTTGGAGTCGATCGTGGTGGTGATCCGGTAGCCGCCCGTCTTCAGGTCGGTGATGTTGTAGGGCGCGGCCTTCAGCTCTTCCGAGATGTAGTTCACGACGTTGCCGGTGACCAGCCCGGTCTGGCCGGCGCCTTTGAGGCCCCACTGCGCGTTGCCGGCGTCCTTGCGGATCGGCAGGATCGTCTTGGGGTACTGCTGCGCGGCCCGATCGGTGTCGCTCAGCCAGTCCGCGTCCTTCATGTTGTTCAGCACGTACGCCCACCGGTCCTGCGCGGCCGACGGATTCAGCTGCGGGTCGTATCCGGCGAAGGTGGCCGTCTCCTCCGGCTGCCGGACGACCGCGCCGAGCACCGCCGCCTCCGCGACCGTCAGGTCTTTGGCGTTCTTGTTGAAGTACGTCCGGGCAGCCACCTGTACGCCGATCGCCCCGCGTCCGAAGTAGACGTTGTTCAGGTAGAACCCGAGGATCGTCTCCTTGTCGTACTCGTCTTCCAGTTTGCGGGCGAGGACCGCCTCGCGAGCCTTCCGGAAGATCGACATCTCGACGTCCTGCGTCGCGATCTTCACGTACTGCTGCGTGATCGTCGACGCGCCCTGGGTGTCGCCACCGGTGACGTTGTTCCAGGCGGCCCGCACGATGCCGCTGATGGACACCCCGTGGTGGTTGTAGAAGTCCTTGTCCTCACCTGCGATCAGGGCGTGCTTGACCTGATCGGGGAGGATGCCCATCGGGATGGTCTCGCGGTTCTCGGTGCCGAGCTGGGCCAGCTGCGTCTTGCCGTCGTCGGCGAAGATCTTGGTGACCTGAGCGTTCGGCAGGTTCTTCGGGTCCAGCATCGCCACGTTGTCGACGAAGTACGTGACGACGATGGTGGTGCTGCCGAACAACATGATGAACGCCGCGAAGGCGATCGTCAGCGCCTTGCGCTTACGGCTCTTGCCCAGCCGTCGGAGGAAGTCGAGCCCGGGGAGCGGTCGGCGCGTGGGCGCGACCGGACGCTCCGGTCGCGGCTCGGCGGGCGCTCCTTCCCGGAGGGGCACCCGGGCGCGCCCCGACGGCGGTGGTGGCGCGGAGGCGGTATATCGATCCCGCATACCGCGCACGTATTCGTCATCGTCGACGCGCCCCTGGCGGTGCCGGCCTTGCCCGGGTCCGCCCTGAGGGTGGTATGCCTCGTCGCGGACCGTGGCCGGGCCCTCGCCGGAGGGGTAGTCACCGTACGAACTCATGCCCAACAAGGTAAGCGTTCGGCGGCGATAACGCAGGTCTGGGCTCAGACCGCCAGTGGATCGGACTGCCGGACGACGTCCAGCCGTGGATTCCGGATGTCCCGGATGACCAGGCAACACAGCACGGCGACGGTCACCCAGCGGGCGATCGAGGCGAAGATGAACACGCCTTCCGGCATCACGGACTTACCGGACGCCCCCAGCAGCTCGCCGTAGAACGACAGGAAGTACGCCACTTCCGCCACTTGCCAGACGAGGAAGGCGCCCCAGCGAGGCCGCGCCAGGATCGCCAGCGGCAGCAGCCACAGCGTGAACTGCTGCGACCAGACCTTGTTGAACAGCAGGAAGGCGGCGACGGTGAGGAAGGCCAGTTGAGTCAGCCGTGGCGGCACCGGCGCACGCATCGCCAGGTAGATGATCCCCAGACAGGCGACCGCGAACAGCGCCAGGCTGATCCCGTTCAGCAGACTGCGATTCTCATCCCGGGACAGCCACTGGAACAGCCCCGAGTCGCCTTCGCCGCCACTCCAGAACTTCGCGTCGACGTACCGGCCGATGTAATAGAGCACGCCCCAGTCCACGCCGCGCTCGTTGTTGAGGTCGATGAACCGGCGCCAATTGTCGAAGTTCAGCACCATCACCGGCACGTTGACCGCTAGCCAGGTGACGGCCGCCGTCCCCGCCGCCACGAGGAACGGCACCCACCGCCAGGTCCGCAGGGCGATCGCGAGCAACCCGACGAACAGGAAGCCCGGCCACAACTTCGCGGCGGTGCCGAGGCCCAGCAGGACGCCGGTCAACGCCGGCGCCCAATAGCCGGGCCATTTGCGGCTCCAGGCGTACACGCCGCCGACCGCGAGGACGATGGCCAGGAAGTCCCAGTTCACCGAGGCTGTCACGAGCAAGGCTGGGGACAGCGCGAACATCGCGACGTCCCACGGTCTTGTTCGTCGGATCGCGAGGATCATCGCGGCGGTGCCGAGCGCGAACAGGAACAGCACCAGCGCGGTGATGTCGTAGAACGCCTGGCCCTGGTTGAAGTCCGGGTGGGTCTGCCCGTACGCGTGGACGGGCAGCCCGATGACCCCCATCATCACGCCGGTGAGTACCGGGTACTCGACGGCGTGGTCGATGTAGGGGACCTGGCCCTCGCTCAGCCCTTCGGCGTAGTAGAGCGCGAGGACGTCGGTGTAGCAGAAGTTGGTGTACTGCTTGTTATCCGTCCACGCGCCGTCGCGGCACGGAGACTTCTGGACGAAATGCAGCGCGAGCGTGAGGCAGGTCAGGGCCAGCACGATCAACGAGACGAACTTGACCGACCGCCGGGCGACCGGGGCGTGCTCGCCCAGCCGCCCGCCGATGAGTTCGGCGAGACCGCCGACGAAGCCGTCGGAACGCGACGGCGCGTCGATGCGCGGGGACGCCGGACGATCGCGGTCGTCCTGATCCTGACCCACCTCAGCCTGCACGGCTACCGTCCTTCACTCATCGATTGCCTCAGTTGCCGAAACGGCTGCGGGTCACTGTCGGTGTCGGTGTCGGAGACTTGGACTGGTTGCCCCCGCCGTTGCCCGGGTCGGTCGTCTGGGTCGGGCAGGTCACCAGCGGAATGCACTCGCCGCCCTGGCCCGGCAGCGTCGGCTGGGTCGGCGACGGCGAGACGCCGTTGGCGAAACCGACCTCGTCGTCGCCGATGTGCGAGGCGTCGGCGAGCTTTTCCTTCTTGAAGTTCTTCGAGTCGTTGTAGTCCTTGATGAACTCCGACCAGATCCGGTATGGCGTCGAACCGGAGGTGATCGTGCTCTTCGTCTTCGGGTCGATCACCGGGTAAGCCCCGGCGGCGTTGCCGGTCCAGATCGCCACCGAGAACTGCTTGGTGAAGCCGACGACCCAGGCGTGCGCGTTCTTGTCGCTCGGGACGGCCTTGCCGTTCTTGTCGACCGTGGCGCCTTCCCAGGTACCGGTCTTCGCGGCGACCTCACGGCCGCTCATCGACCAGCCGTGGTCGGTGAAGACCTTCTGCATCGCGTACGTGACGTCGTTGGCGACCCGGCGTTGGATGACCTGCTTCGGGTCGCCCTTGTGCCCGACGCCCTTCACGATCTCGTACTTGCCGGTGACGGGGTCCTTCTTCTCGACCTTGGTCACGAAGTACGGCTTGTTGTAGACCCCGCCGTTGGCCAGCGTCGCCACACCGGTGGCGTGGTCGAGCACCGTGATGCCGTACTGGCCGAAGCCGACCTGGCGGTCGAACGGCGTACGCAGGGTATCGCCCTGGACGCCCTTGGCGGACAGGCTCTCGATGTTGTCGTTGTTCCACATGTAGCGGACACCGGCCTGGCTCGCCATCTTCACGACCTTGCCGGGGCCGATCTGCCGGGCGACCCAGTAGAACGGCACGTTGTACGACTTCATGAAGCTGTACTCGAGCGTGCAGTAGTCCTTGCAGCTGGTGTTGGCGGCACCGGCGTTGCCGACCTTGATCTTGTCGTCGGTCGTGAACGGCATCGCCTTCCAGCGCGACTGCAACGACGCGCCCGCGTCCAGCGCCGCGGCCAGCGTGTAGATCTTCATCGACGAGCCCGGCGGGTGCCCGCCGACCAGCGCGCCACCTTGGGTGTTCACGCCGGCCAGGTCGATCGCCGTGCCGTCGAGGCCGCCGTAGTACGCGATCACGGCGCCGGACGTGTGGTCGATGACGACGCCGGCCGACTCCAGATCCTGTTTCTTCTTCGGATCGGTGACGATCTTGCGGCCGTAGAGCTCGGAGCCCTTGATGTCCGGCCGGGACGCCTCCTCCAGCTCCTTCTGCGCGGTGGGGTCGATCGTGGTGTAGACCTTGTAACCGCCGGTACGCAGCTCCTTGGGCTCGATGCCCTGCTCCTTGAGCTCCTCGTACACGTAGTTCACGACGTTGCCGGTGGCCTTGCCGACGTTGGTGCCCTCGGCGGTCTTGATGCCCCACTCGGCCGAGGTCGACACGGTCGAGTACTTGATGACCTCGGGGAACTGCGCCGAGGCGCGCTCCTCCGCGGTGATCCAGCCCTTTTCCTTCATGTTGTCGAGCACGTAGCCCCAGCGGCCCTTGGCCGTGTCCGGGTGCGCCTCGGGGTCGTAGATGCTCAGCTTGCCGCCGTCGTCGTACGGGTCACGGATGACCGAACCCAGGACGGCCGCCTGCGAGAAGGTCAGGTCCTTGGCGCTCTTGCCGAAGTAAGCCTGCGCCGCCTTCTCCACCCCGACGGCGCCCCGGCCGAAGTCGATGGTGTTCAGGTAGAAGCCCATGATCGTGTTCTTGTCGTACTTGTCCTC